>CAMPIA010000091.1 GCA_946886175.1 uncultured Altererythrobacter sp. | reverse complement strand
TGCTCGGGGTGATCGACCAGCCGGTGCTGCGCGAACGCTGGGTCGGGCGCGTGGGCCAGCCCACGACCTTCAACGGCGCCCCGGCGCGCTGCGCGCCGTGCCCCGAGCTTTCGGGCGCGGTGCTCGGAACCACCAGCCCGCACCAGTTCGCGGGCGAGCAAGTCGATGCTTTCATGCGATTGGCGGCGGCGGTGGCCGAGCGCAAGATCGTCTATGGCGGCGATTGCTACAACTACGGCCTCGTCGCCTCGGGCCATATCGACCTGGTGTGCGAGGCGGGGCTCAAGCTGCACGATTTCGCCGCGCTGGTGCCGGTGGTGGAGGGGGCGGGGGGCACGATGTGCGACTGGCAGGGCGAACCGCTCAACGCGCATTCGACCGGCGAGGTGCTCGCGATCGGCGATTCGGCGCGGCTCGAGGACGTGCTCGAGGCGATGGCGGGCACGGCCCCCGGCCATTCGCACGATTAGCCAAATGCTAAGCCGCGCGCGCTAACCCCGCGCGCATGGCGAGCACAGCGATCGACGACGGACCGGCTCCGGCGCCCTCCACGCGCATATCCCCGCCGCGCCTGCTCGCCGCGTTTCCCTTCGCGCTGATGGCGATCGTGTCGCTGGTCGAGCTGGCGCTGGCGGACCGCAAGTACGGCCTGTTCACCGGCGGCTTCGGCCAGTCGCGCGCGGTCGACGCGCCGGGGGAGATCGCGCTGTTCCTCGCCGGATATGCCGCCGCGCAGGCGCTGGTCGGGCTGGCGGGCTGGGCGCTGGCCTTGCGCCTCGCGCGGCGCGGCCCGGCATGGGCGCCGCACTTCGTCTTCGCGCTCACCAACGGCGCGCTGTTCTGCGCGCTGCTCGCCGCGCAATACCAGCTCCATTCCTATTTCAGCGACGCGGTCGGCTTCGCGCTGCTCAAGCAATTGGGCGGCGGCAGCCTGGTCGACGCGATCCTGTTCGGACTGAGCGAGATCGGCGTCGCGCTGCTCGCGCTCGCGGCGCTGGTCGCGGGTGCATGGATCGCGTGGAAGCTGCTCGCGCGGTTTCTCCCCGCCGACCTGCCGCGCCCGGCCGCGCCCCGCCGCGCGATGGGGCTCGCCGCGCTCGCGATGTTCCTCGCCGCCGCCATCGCCATCCCGCGTACGGGCAGCGATGCCGCCTTCGGCCTCGACCGCACGCTCGCCTGGCAGGCGCTGACCGGCACACTCGATGTGCTGAGCGACCTCGACCGCGACGGCTACGGCCTGTTCGGCGTGCAGCGCGACGGCGCCCCGTTCGACCCCGCCCGCCACCCGCTCGCGCTCGACGTGCCCGGCAACGGGATCGACGAGGACGGTTATGGCGGCGACCTGGCGCTCGTCCCGCTCGCCGCGCCGCTCGGGCCGCAGGTCTTCACCGGCGCGCGCCCGCATGTCGTGGTGGTGGTGATGGAATCGACCCGCGGCGACGTGCTCGGCAAGCGCATCGGCGGCAAGCCGGTCGCGCCCAACCTCGAAGCGCTCGCCGCGAGCGGCAGCGCCGTGCCCGCCTACAGCCATGTCGGCTTCACCACCGAGAGCCTCAAGTCGCTGTTCTCGGGCCAGCTCGCGCCGCACGCGGGCGATCCCTCGCTGTTCGGCGACCTCAAGGCGAGCGGCTATCGCATCGGCGTGTTCTCGGGCCAGCCGGAGGATTTCGGCGGCATTGCCGAAACCGTCGGCATGCGCGCGGCCGCCGACGTTTTCGTCGATGCCGAAACCTTGCGCGACAAGCGCGCGTTCGATTTCGCCGCGCAAGGATCGCTGCTGATCGACGAGAGCCACCTGCTCTCCGCCTTCGACGAAACACTGGGCGGCGAAGACTGGCAGGCCCGCCCGCACTTCGCCTACTTCAACTTCCAGTCGCCGCACTTCCCCTACCATCACGACGGCGTCCCCGCGCGCCTGACCGCCGCTCCGATCGAGCGCGGGGCGATCTCGGCCGAGCGCGCCGCCGACGTGCGCGCAACTTACTGGAACGCGGTCGCCAACGCCGACGCATGGCTGGGCGAAGTGATCGCGCGCCTCAAGGCCAAGGGCGTGTGGGAGGATACGCTGCTGATCGTCACCGGCGACCACGGCGAGGATCTTTTCGAGGACGGATTTCTCGGCCACGGCCATGTGATCAACCGGCGCCAGTTCGGCACCGTGCTCGTCGCCAGCCGCCCCGGCGTGCTGCCGCCCGGCCCGCTCGCGCTGGCCGACTACCGCGCGATCCTGACCGCCGCGATCCGCGGCGAACCGCCCGAAGCCCCCGCCGCGCCGCCCTTCCTCCATATCGGGCCGCTCGCCGCGCCGACCGCGATCGGGCTCGCGGGACCGGGCACACTCACCAGCCTGCGCCTCGACACCGGCGAAGCCTGCATGGTCGAACGCGGCGAGTGCGCTCCGCATCTCGCGTTTGCTGGCGGAGACAAGATGCGCATCGACGCCCTGATCGCCCGCTGGGGCTCGGAGCGCTGGCGCGCGCACCTGCGCGACGCTGAGGCCGGGCACTGACTGCGCGTCCCGGCGTTGGCCGGGCATGATCGAACAGCAGAAGACGATAGCGATCACCGGCGGCGGAGCAGGAATCGGGCGCGGGATCGCGCTGCATTTCCACGGGCTCGGCTGGCGCATCGCGGCGCTCGACAAGGATGCCGAGGCGCTCGCCGAACTTGCCGATCTGCTGCCCGAGGCCGCCTGCCTGACGCTCGAATGCGATGTCGGCAACGAAGCGCAGGTGCGCCGAGCTTTCGGCAAGCTCGATACCTGGCTCGGCGGCGCGCCGCTCACCTGTCTGGTCAACAACGCCGGGATCGCCGATCCTTATTGCGGCCCGCTCGACAAGCTCGAGCTGGCTGACTGGCAGCGCTGGATCGACGCCTCGCTTACCGCCGCCTTCCTCTGCACCCGTGCGGCGCTGCCCCTGCTGCGGCGCGGCGCCAAGACCGCTGGGGGCGCGAGCGTGGTCAACATCTCCAGCACCCGCGCGCTGATGAGCGAGCCCGAGAGCTACGCCTATGCCGCGGCGAAGGGCGGGGTCGACGCGCTGACCCATGCGATGGCGGTCGGCTTCGGCCCCGAAGTTCGCGCCAACGCGATCCTCCCGGGCTGGATCGAAACCGGCCCGTGGCAGAAAGCCGCCGACCGCCGCGCGCCCGATCATTCCAGGGCTGCGCGCGACCAGCATCCCGCCGGGCGCGTGGGCCGGGTGGAGGACATCGCCGCCGCGGTCGAATGGCTGGCGGGCGCGAGCTTCGTCACCGGCCAGCGGATCGTGATCGACGGCGGGATGACGGTGAAGATGATCTACGAGAGCTAAAAAATCCCGAGGAACTTCTTGCGCTGGCCTTCCTGGTCCTCGTCCGACTGCTCGCCGTCTTCCGACTTGGCCGTGGTCCCCTTGCCCACGTCGTCGCGCTGTTCGCCGCCTTCGGTGCGCTGCGCCTTGGCGCTGGCACCGGCGAGCACCGGGCCGCAGGCGGCCGCCTTGGCGTCGCCGGGATCGACGAAGGCGAGCAGGCCGCCCACCGGCGTAGCGAGCGCCGCGATGCCGAGCCCCACGCCGGCGCGCGCGACCAGTTCGCCGCTGATCGGATCGATCGCGGGCGCGGCGAAGTAGCCGTCGACGCCGACCGGCGACTGGCCGGAAAACAGGCTGAAGGTCTTGGCGTCGGCGCGCACCGCCAGATCGATCGCCTCGCTGCGGAAGCTGAATCCGCCGCGCCCGATCATCACGTTCTTCCTGGTGTCGATCAGGATCGGGTCGGCCGCCGCCACCCCGTCGCGCACGGTGAACGCGATCAGCCCGCAGTTGATCTCGACCGGCTCCTTCAGTTCGTCCTCGAACATCTTCTGGACGAAAGTGCCGATGTCGAGCTCGGCGAGCTGGATATTGCGCGTCCAGAACGTGCCCGCGGGCATGACGAAGGCGATCCGTCCGTTCGAATGCGCGAGGCTCTGGCGCAGGCTGTCGCCCGCGCCGGCGAGCTGCACGCGGGCCGAGACCATGCCGGTCGTGCCCGACTGCTCGGTGCCGAAATTGGCCAGCAGACGCCCCATATTGGTCGGCGAGAGGCGCAGGTCGTAGGCGGTGCGCACCACCGGTTCGCGCGCGTTCAGCGTTACATTGGCGGTCAGCGTGCCGCCTGCCACGCTCGCGGTCAGCGGCTCGATCGTCAGCAGCGAACGGTCGAGCCCGAGCGTCAGGTCGAGGTTCGAGAGCGGAAAGCTCTCGGCGCGCACGTTGGCCACCTTGTAGCGCAGCTCGGCGTCGAAGCGTTTCAGCGCGTCGATCCGCAGCGTCGCGTCGGGCAGCACGCGCGGGCGGCCGTTGACCTGGCGGATCGTGCCGGACTTGCCCATCCGGTCGAGCCGCTCGGGATCGTAGCCGATGAACGGCCCCGCATCGACGATGTCGAGCGTCTCGGTCTGGAGATCGGCGATCAGCATGAGCCGTCCGTCGGGCATCCCCACGCGCAAGCTGCCGGCCAGGTCGCTGTCGCCGAACACGCCCTCGATCCCGGTGAACTTCCACTCCGCGCCGTCGTAGGTCAGCGCCGAATCGAAGCGGTAGGCGCGGGTCGAGGGAACCGCGACGCCGAGGAAGTCGAACAGGTTGGCGATATCGAACCCGCGCACCCCGAACCGGAGGTCGGAGCCTTCGAGCTGGGTCGCGCCGGGCAACGTGCCCGACACGTCGAGCTCGGTCTGCGCGCCTTCGGCATGGAACGTCAGCCGGTTGCTCCCGCCCGCGATCGTCTCGTTCGGGCTCAGCAGGCTACCCGTGAGCGTGAACGGCCGCTCGCGCATCGTGCCGTCGCCGGCGAAGCGGATGTCGCTGTCGAAGCGCGTGTCGCGCGCCTTGACGGTCTCGACCGCGATGTCGGCGAACAGGTACAGCGGCGGGTCGCGATAGACCACTTCGGTGCCGGTGATCGCGCCGCGCTCGATTCGGGGCAGTTCGAGCGGCTCGGGCGGCGCGTCGGGATCGCCGAAGGTCCAGGTATTGCGTTCGCCCTGTTCGTCCCACTCGAGCGCGACAGCACCCTGGTCGAGCGTCATCCACTTCACCTTGCGCTGGCCGAAGATCAGCGGAAAGGTGCGGATGCGCAGGTCGATCAGCCGCGCGGCGAAGAACTGGTCGGCCTCGGCCCATTCGGGGTTGGAGACGCGCATGTCCTCGGCCAGGAACTTCACGTCGATCGGCGCGAAATAGAGCTGGAAATCGCCCCCGACCGCGACCTCGCGTTCGAGCGTGGAGGAGGCCACGCTTTCGAACGGCCCCTTCAGGAACCGCCCCTTGGTCACGAACAGGATCAGCCAGATCGCGAACACCGTCAGCAGCACTATGGCCACGGTGCGCACCGCGATTCGCACCGGGCGCGGCCGGTCGGCCAGCCAGCGCGGGGTCCAGGCCCGGCGGGCATAGTGTCGCGAGCGCGCCATTGTGCCCGACATGTCCATAAGGCCCGAAACTCCGCGCGACGGCACACGGTTCCGCCCGCCTTCCGACAAATGCCTGAAATCGCTTTCCTACATGCCCCTCCATCGGCCATGCCGAGCAATGGCGGCCGTCATGCCGCGATTCGCCTTTGAAGCGCGCCGCGCGCCCCGGAACCACCTTCGCGCATGTGTTTCATCAACAAGCGCGGCGAATGCTTGCCTTTTCCCCCTGCCACCCGTATTGGCGCGCGCTTCACAGACACGCTTACATCTGCCGGTCTGGCCGTAAGGGCTGCCAGGGCTGGTTGGACGTGTCCCGGAAATGGAGACGAAAATGCCCAAGCTGAAGACCAAGAGCGGCGTGAAGAAGCGCTTCAAGCTCACCGCCACCGGCAAGGTCAAGCATGGTGTCGCCGGCAAGCGCCACCGCCTGATCAGCCACAATGCGAAGTACAT
>CAMPIA010000090.1 GCA_946886175.1 uncultured Altererythrobacter sp. | reverse complement strand
AGCGCCAGCCGCGCAGCGAAGAACGCGCCCCGCGCGGTGAAGCACGCAAGCCGCGCAAGGCCCGCAACGCCGCGCCGGCCAAGGACGACGCCGCCATCGACGCCGCCGCGCTCCCGCCCTCGATCGGCGGCGAGGTGGATGGCGAGGCCCCTAAGAAGAAGCGCGCCCCGCGCACCCGCAAGACGGCCGAGCCCGCCGATGACGGCGAAGCGGTGCGGGCGGTCGGCTGAGCGCAGACCAGGCATTGCAGAAACCCGGACGGGCGCGGATGGACCGGATCGGTCGGATCGGCTGCTGGTTCGCCGCACGCCCGAAGCTGTCCGCGCTCGCGTGCGGGCTCGTTTCCGCAACCGGATTTCCGCCGCTCCACCTGTGGCCGCTGGCCTTGCTGGCGATGGGCGGCTTCGCGCTGCTGGTGCTGTCTTCGCCCGGATGGCGTAGCGCGCTCGCGCGCGGCTGGCTGTTCGGTCTCGCGCATTTCACGCTCGCCAACAACTGGATCGCGACCGCGTTCACCTATCAGGCCGAAATGCCCGCCTGGCTCGGCTGGTTCGCGGTGCCGCTGGTGGCGCTCTACCTCGCGGTCTATCCTGCGCTCGCCGCGCTGCTGACATGGGCGCTCGCCCGCTGGATCGGGCACCGGATGCGCGCCGGTGCGGCGGCCTGCCTGCTGGGCGGGGCGTGGATCGTAACCGAGTGGCTGCGCAGCTGGGTCTTCACCGGCTATGCCTGGGATCCCTTCGGGCTGATCCTGCTCGGCCCGTTCGACCGGCCGGGGCTCGCCGCGCTGCTGCCATGGACCGGAACTTACGCGCTCTCGGGTCTTGCCGTGGCGATCGGTGCGATGCTCGTGGTGCTGCTGCGCGAACGGCGCTTCGTCCCGTTCGCGCTCGTCTCCGGGCTGCTCGCGGCGGGCATGTACTGGCCCGCGACCGCGGGTGAGGAGGGCACGCTGCGCTTCACCCTGGTGCAGCCCGATATCCGCCAGGACGCGCTCGACAATCCCGCGCTATACGAGGAGCATTTCGCCCGCATCGCGCAGCTCTCGGTCCCGCGTGAGCCGGGGCAGCGGCGACTGGTTCTGTGGCCCGAATCGGGCATCCCCGACTACCTGCGCAGCGGCTATCCGCAGCGCTACTACGACCAGATGACCGCCGCCGGCGACCCCGCCTACGCCCGGTGGCGCATCGGCCGGGTGATCGGGGAAGGCTCGCTGCTGCTGACCGGCGCGGTCGATCTCGAGATCGGCATGGTCGATGGGCGGAAGAAGGCGGTCGGCGCCTACAATGCGATCACGCCGGTTTACGCCGACGGCAGGCTCGGCGTGCGCTACGCCAAGGCGCATCTCGTCCCCTACGGCGAATATCTCCCCATGCGCTGGCTGCTCGAACCGCTCGGGCTGACCCGCCTCGTCGCGGGGGCGCTCGACTTCATCCCCGGGCCCGGGCCGCGCACGCTCGACCTCGGCGCATGGGGCGAGGCGGGCGCGCAGATCTGCTACGAGATCGTGTTCTCGGGCCAGGTCGTCGACCCGGACGACCGGCCGGATTACATCTTCAACCCCTCGAACGATGGCTGGTTCGGCGCCTGGGGCCCGCCGCAGCACCTCGCGCAGGCGCGGATGCGCGCGATCGAGGAAGCATTGCCGGTCCTGCGCGCGACGACGACCGGCATCAGCGCGGTGATCGACGCGCGCGGCGTGGTGCGCGATCATATCGGCATGCATCGCGCCGGGCGGATCGACGGGCTGGTGCCTCCGGCGCAGCCGCCGACGCTGTTCTCCCGGCTCGGCAACTGGCTCGCGATGGCCTGGGCGTTGCTGCTGATCGCCGGATCGCTGGTTGCCACGCGGCTGCGACGCCGCTAGGAGGCGCAAGCACACATAAAGCTATCTTTATATCGGAATATCGAAGCCCATGCGCAGCACTTACCTGTTCACCTCCGAGTCGGTCTCCGAAGGCCATCCCGACAAGGTCTCCGACCAGATTTCGGATGCGATCGTCGACCTGTTTCTCTCCAAAGACCCCGAAGCGCGCGTGGCGTGCGAAACGCTGACGACCACCCAGCGCGTGGTGCTCGCCGGCGAGATTCGCGGCAAGGGCATCATGGAAGCCGACGGCAACTGGGCCCCGGGCGTCGAGCAGGAGATCGAGCAGGTCGTGCGCCAGACGGTGCGCGACATCGGCTACGCGCAGGACGGCTTCCACTGGGAAACGCTGACCTTCGAGAATCATCTCCACGGCCAGAGCGCGCATATCGCGCAGGGCGTCGATGCGAGCGGCAACAAGGACGAAGGCGCGGGCGACCAGGGCATCATGTTCGGCTTCGCCTGCGACGAGACGCCCGACCTGATGCCGGCGACACTCGACTACAGCCACAAGATCCTCCAGCGTCTCGCCGACGACCGCAAGAGCGGCGCCGCCCCCTTCCTCGAGCCTGACGCCAAGAGCCAGGTCACGCTGCGCTACCGCGACCGCAAGCCGATCGCGGCGACCGCGATCGTCGTCTCGACCCAGCACGCCGAGGGCTACGACGAGGGTGAGAAGGAGGCCGAGCTGAAGGCCTACGTCAAGCGCATCGTCGCCGAAATCCTGCCCGAGGGGTTCCTGTCGGACGAAACCCGGTGGCATATCAATCCGACCGGCACGTTCGTGATCGGCGGGCCCGACGGCGACGCAGGCCTCACCGGCCGCAAGATCATCGTCGACACGTATGGCGGCGCGGCCCCGCACGGCGGCGGCGCGTTCAGCGGCAAGGACCCGACCAAGGTCGACCGCTCGGCCGCCTATATCAGCCGCTATCTCGCCAAGAACATCGTCGCGGCGGGCCTAGCGCAGCGCTGCACGATCCAGCTCGCCTACGCGATCGGCGTCAGCGAACCGCTCTCGCTCTATGTCGACACGCACGGCACCGGCACGGTGGCGGACGACAAGATCGAGGATGCGATCCGCGGCATCGGCAAGCTGGGCGGGCTGACCCCGCGCGGCATCCGCGTCCACCTCGGGCTCAACAAGCCGATCTACCGCAAGAGCGCCGCCTACGGCCACTTCGGCCGCCCGGCCGAGGGCGATCACTTTCCGTGGGAACGGACCGATCTGACGGAAGACCTCAAGGCCGCGCTGGGGTGATCGGCCAGTCGACTCCGTGACGTTCGATCGCTTCGCACAATTCGGGTGACGAATCCGGGCTGATCACGAAAAGGTCGACGGTGATCGGCAGGTCGCTGTCTTCGAACGCTTCCATAAGGTCATACAGCGTGCGGGTCGAAATCGGCGGGTCGAGGGCCAAATCGAGATCGGATGAGGGCCGCGCGCGTCCGATGGCCCGGGAGCCGTACACCCGGACTCTCCCTATCTGGTCAGCGAAGCGCGAGAGGATCGCGCCGACCGTGAAACGCTCTCGGTCAGAGAGCTGAATGGGTGTCGGCATCGTCGAGTTTCGATACGAGGGCCATCATGAGCGGCAGATAGCTCTCGGCTATCACTTCCAGAGCCGCGTCGGCTCGGGCGGCATCGTAGATGTGCGACAGCTCGTTGCGAAGTTTCGTGGCGTCGACCCAACCCTGCCCGTTCTCGATCAACCCGGCCTCGAATGCCGCGCGAATGACCGGCCGTGGCCCCACGAGTTGAATCTGGTGTCCCATCGAGCGCAGATAGTCCGCTTGCACCTTCCAGCCCAGTTCCCAGGCAACTTCGTATAGCTGGACGAGACCCGCCTTCTCGATCACGGAGAACGGGCGCTGACGAAACTGCTCCACCGCCATGGCGAGATTGTCCACGGCTCGGCGAAAGGTGTCGAGCCGCGATAGCCACCGGGGAGGTTCGGGCTCCGCTGTCATGTTTCGTAATGCGCCGTCGTCTTTTCGGCGACTTCTTCCGCGCTCACGCCCGGCGCCAGTTCGATCAGCTTGAACGGGCTGTCGTGGTCGGTGCGGTGGAACACCGCGAGGTCGGTCACGATCATGTCGACCACGTTGGTGCCGGTCAGCGGCAGGGTGCACGCGGGGATGAACTTGGGGCTGCCGTCCTTGGCGGTGTGCTCCATCACCACGATGATCTTCTTGACCCCGGCGACGAGGTCCATCGCGCCGCCCATGCCCTTGATCATCTTGCCGGGGATCATCCAGTTGGCGATGTCGCCGTTCTCGGCCACTTCCATCGCGCCGAGGACGGTCAGGTCGATGTGCCCGCCGCGGATCATGCCGAAGCTCGTTGCGCTGTCGAAATAGGCGCTGTGGGGCAGCTCGCTGATCGTCTGCTTGCCCGCGTTGATCAGATCGGGGTCGATCTCGTCCTCGTAGGGGAACGGGCCGATCCCGAGCATGCCGTTTTCGCTCTGCAACGTGACGTGCATCCCGGCCGGGATATGGTTCGCCACCAGCGTGGGAATGCCGATGCCGAGGTTGACGTAGTATCCGTCCTCGAGTTCCTGCGCCGCGCGCGCGGCCATCTGGTTGCGATCCCAGGGCATGTCAGTTTTCCTTGGTGTCTTGAGGTTTGGAAACGAGGAACCAGCCGTCGCCGACCAGTGGTTCGAGGTCGGCGGCGGCGGACGAATCCTTGAGATAGCCGAACAGCTCGTCGAAATCGGTCCGCTCGTCGCCCGCGATCGCCACCACGCAGTGCGTCTGCGACAGCTCGCGGCGGCGAACCTGCTTGCGGTCCTCGGCGCGGCGCATGAGCAGCAGTCCGTCGCGCGCCTCGGGATCGAGCCCGGTTTCGCGCAGCCGGGCGCGCAGCGCGCCGGCCTTGCCCGCCGAGAGGGCGCTGATCCAGTGGATCGCCACGCCCTGGAGGCGCAGCGCGGCGAGGCCGCGCGCGAGCGCGGGGTCGGGCTGGAGCGCATCGATGTCGAGCGCGGCATCGGCCGGGTCGAGATCGATCACCACTGCGGGCGGCAGAATCGCGCATTCGGTGGTGATCGGCGTGAGCGAACCGGGCGCGGCGAGGATCGCCGAACTGCGCGGATCGTCGACCGGGTCGAGCGCCGCCTGGGCCGCCGCATGGGCAAGAAAGGGGTCGTAGCCGCCACGGCTGCCGGGCGTGGCGGCGAGCGCCGGGGCGGGCGGCTCGACCGCGAGTGCGGCGGCAGACGGCTCGGCGGACACTGGGGGCGAGGCCGAGGCCGTGGTCGGCCCTGCCAGGCGCGGCGCGGCGAGTTCGGCCACCCGGCGGCCATCCTCGGGCGTATCGTCGCGGGCGGCAATCGCTCCGCCGGCGACGAGCGGGATCGCGGCGGCCACGCAGCCGCCGAGCGGCAACGCGAGCGCCGATACCGCGAGCGCGGCGCGGAGCCGCGGCGCGCTCATGCCGCCGCGCGCTCCCTCACGGTGCGGAACTCGATCTTCTTGTCGTAAGGCGCGCCGAGGATCATCCGCTGGACGTAGACGCCCGGCAGGTGGATGCAGTCCGGATCGAGGCTGCCGGCGGGAACCACTTCCTCGACCTCGACCACGCAGACCTTGCCGCAGGTCGCGGCGGGCAGGTTGAAGTTGCGGGCGGTCTTGCGGAACACGAGATTGCCTGTCTCGTCGGCCTTCCACGCCTTGACGATCGCAAGGTCGGCGAAGATGCCGCGCTCGAGGATGTAGTCCTGCGGGCCGTCGCGCCCGTCGAAGGTCTTCACTTCCTTGCCTTCGGCAACCTGGGTGCCGACGCCGGTCCGGGTATAGAACCCCGGAATGCCCGCGCCGCCGGCGCGCATGCGCTCGGCGAGGGTACCCTGAGGGCAGAACTCGACCTCGAGCTCGCCGGCAAGGAACTGGCGTTCGAATTCCTTGTTCTCGCCGACGTAGGAGGAGATCATCTTCTTCACCTGGCGCGTGCGCAGCAGCTTGCCGATGCCTTCGTTGTCGATCCCCGCATTGTTGCTGCAGAAGGTCAGCCCCTTGACCCCGCTGTCGCGGATCGCGTCGAGCA
>CAMPIA010000089.1 GCA_946886175.1 uncultured Altererythrobacter sp. | reverse complement strand
GCATTTATTGCACCACAGCGTTGGATTACAGCCGGGGCGCGGGATTGAACGGTGAGGGTGGGACATCGCCGCCATGGGCCGTGCTCGCCCACCAATTCGTGCTGACTCGACATTCCCTGCATCTGTTCAATATCGATATTGAAGGATATTTACGAGTATGCGTTATGGGGTGCCTGCGTTCTATTGAGACTTGGTAATTCGAAGATCGCTGTGTTGCCAGTAGATCGACTTCAATGCGTACTCGCATAGGATCGGGGGAGCCGAAAATGCGGACCTTGTTTCTCTCGGTCCTGGCCCTCGTGATGGCATCCCTGGCGGATTCCCGGCCCGCTGCCGCCCACGGTGGGCGCCTCGCGGCGGACGGCTGCCACAACGACCGCAGCACCGGCCAGCGCCATTGCCATCGCGGTTCGAACGCTGGCGCGACGACCGTCCGCACCCAGGGTGAAGACCGCGAGGTCTATTATCCAAACTGCGCCGCAGCGCGTGACGCCGGGACCGCGCCCGTTCGCCGCGGGCAGCCCGGCTACGGCGCACACCTCGACCGCGACCGTGACGGCGTGGGGTGCGAGTAGGCCGTTCGCCGACCTGGATGCCTGGAAGGCTAGGCGAATAGCATCACGCCGCCCGCGACAATCAGGGCGATCACCGCCAGCGACCCTATTGCTGTCAGGATTGATGCAAGGCGCTGCCGCATTGAGTCGGACCGTGCAATTTTCGAGTCGAGCGGTTGACCGATGGTTTGACCCGAAGGGCCGCCGGGACTTTACTGAATCCCGGCGACCCCCTCAGTCAGCCGAAGGGACCGTTAGTTCCGGGGACCCTTCTTGCCGACCTTGTAGGTCTCCACCACCGTCGTAGACGGACGGCGAAGAGCCTCTGCAACGGGAATGATGCGGCCAGTGCGCGCATCACGGCCCCGCTGGTGCTCGGTAGCGTTTGCCATCGGACTTCTCCTTTGACAGCCACGAGCGGATGGGCCGCTCGCCCGGGGGCACCGGACGCACCCCAAGCCATCAAAGGAGCGCCGGTTTCGGGACTTGGGTCCGCGCAATAGATTCTCCTTCCCAGCGTCCGAGTCCATGCGGCGAACAGTCCAAGTTGGGGATTGTCCGGCGGAACCGGCGACCGGCGGGGGAGCGCGGAGCCCGCAGCGCTGAACAGGTAGCGGGCGTGGGAGGCAAGCTCTCCGGGAACGCTCGGCGCAGTGCGAGCCAAGAAGGATAGCCGGATCGCGGCATGCGCTGCTGCCGATGGGTCTCGCGACGCGCCTCGAACGCGCAATGTCCGAAAACCGTACACGAGTTTAGGACAGAACCTGCCCTCCGCGGCGGCGTCTCGCTGGCCCTCGGCGACCGATTCATCAACCGGCTCCCGAGACTGGAGCGTCGCTGACGGCCGATGCCCGCCATGGGACGGGCGGTCATCTGGCCGGCGCGTGCGATTCCGACGACAGCACCGGGATTCGCCGGAGGGGCAGTGTCGCCGGGCGGCCAGGATGGCGATTGTTCACCGCGAGCCGGCGCATGGGGCGCGGGCGGGGACCAGCGCGCGATGACGCCGACCAAGCTCCTTGTCGGACAGATCCTGGTCGTGCTGGCGATCATGGTGCTCGGCGTCTGGGCCGCCACCCAGTGGGCGGCGGCGATGCTCGGCTACCAGCCGCGGCTGGGGCCGGCGTGGTTCGTGGTAGGCGAGGTGCCGGTCTATCGGCCGTGGGCGCTGTTCGCCTGGTGGTATCACTACGAGGCCTATGCGCCCTGGGTGTTCGACCGCGCCGGCGCGCTCGCCGGGGCGAGCGGGTTCCTCGGGTGCGCGGCGGCCGTCTTCGGATCGCTGTGGCGCGCGCGGCAGGTGGGGCAGGTCACCACTTACGGTTCGGCGCGCTGGGCGAGGCCGCGCGAAGTGGAGCGGGCCGGATTGCTCGGCGACGCTGGCGTGCTGCTCGGGCGGTTCGGCGGGCGCTACTTGCGCCACGATGGGCCCGAGCACGTCATGGCGTTCGCGCCGACGCGCTCGGGCAAGGGCGTCGGGCTGGTCGTGCCGACGCTGCTGTCGTGGACCGGCTCGGCGGTGGTGCACGACATCAAGGGCGAGAACTGGCAGCTGACGGCGGGCTGGCGGTCGCGGTTCTCGCATTGCCTCATGTTCGACCCGACCGATGCGCGCTCGGCGCGCTACAACCCGCTGCTCGAGGTGCGGCGCGGCGCGCACGAGGTGCGCGACGTGCAGAACATCGCCGACATCCTCGTCGATCCCGAAGGCGCGCTCGAGCGGCGCAACCACTGGGAGAAGACCAGCCACGCGCTCCTCGTCGGGGTGATCCTCCACGTGCTTTACGCCGAGGAGGAGAAGACCCTCGCGCGCGTGGCGGCCTTGCTGTCGGATCCGGCGCGCAGCTTTGCCGCGACCTTGCGCGCGATGATGGCGACGCCGCACCTGGGGGACCGCGTCCATCCGGTGGTCGCCGCGGCGGCGCGCGAGCTGCTCGACAAGTCGGACAACGAGCGCTCGGGCGTGCTCTCGACCGCGGTCTCGTTCCTCGGGCTCTACCGCGACCCGACGGTCGCCGCGGCGACCGCCGAGTGCGACTGGCGCATCGCCGACCTCATCGAGGGTGCGCGGCCCGTGACGCTCTATCTCGTGGTGCCGCCGTCCGACATCGCGCGCACCCGGCCGCTCGTGCGGCTGGTGCTCAACCAGGTCGGCCGGCGGCTGACCGAGCAATTGCCGGAGCAGGCGGCGGCGCCCAGGCGCCAGGTCCTCCTGATGCTCGACGAGTTTCCGGCGCTGGGGCGGCTCGACTTCTTCGAGACCGCGCTGGCGTTCCTCGCGGGGTATGGCGTGCGCGCCTTCCTGATCGCCCAGTCCCTGAACCAGGTGGTCAAGGCCTACGGCGAGAACAACGCGATCCTCGACAACTGCCACGTGCGCGTGGCGTTCGCGGCCAACGACGAGCGAACCGCGCGGCGCATCTCCGATGCGCTCGGCACGGCGACCGAGCAGCGCGCGATGCGCAACTATGCCGGACACCGGCTCGCGCCCTGGCTGGCGCACGTCATGGTCAGCCGCCAGGAGACCTCGCGCCCGTTGCTCACGCCGGGCGAGGTCATGCAGCTCGCGGGCGACGAGGAGCTGGTCCTGGTCGCGGGGCTGGCGCCCGTGCGCGCGAAGAAGCTGCGCTACTTCGCGGATCGAAATTTCGCCTGTCGCGTGCTGCCGCCCCCGGCGCTCGGGTACGGCGGCGCCTGGGCCGATGCGCCCGAGGCGCGCCCGCACGACTGGCAGGGCCAGGCGTGCCCGGCGGTCGCCGTCGCGCCGGCCGGAGCGGCCGTGCAAGCCGGCGAGGGCGAGTTGCAGCAGGCCCGGCAGCCGGCGCTCCCCTCGCGGCCGCGGCGCAGGGCGAAGGCTCCCGAGCCCGTCGACCAGCTCGGGCTCGATCTCGACGACGACGGGGTCGCGGGAGTCGCGTCCGCCGCGCTCGCGCCGGTGGTTGCCGCGCACGCCGTGAACGAGGGATCGGCGCGCGGCGACGATCTCATGCCGAGCTTCTGAGGTGGCGGGCGCGGTGCGCTACCAGCTGTTCCTGCCGCGGCCGCTGGCCGAGCGGTTCGAGGCGCTCGCGGCGGCGCCCGGCGCGTCGAAGTCGCGCCTGCTCGCGGCAGCGGTCGAGGCCTGGCTCGACCGCAAGGGCTACGATGCGCTCGAGCAGCGCTTCGCCGTTCGGCTCGACCGCATCTCCAGGCAGCTCGAGCGGATCGAGCGCAACGGCCACGTCGAGCTCGAGAGCCTCGCGCTGTTCGTGCGCTACATGCTTGCCGCGATCCCGCCCGTCGCCGACGGCGACGAGGCGGGCCGCGCGCTCGGGCGCGACCGCTTCGCGGCCTTCGTCGAGCGCGTCGGCCGCGGGCTTGCCGGGGGGCGCCTGTCGCTCCTGCCCGAGGAGGAGCTCCGGTGAGCGCGGCGGAGACCGCCTCGCGCGGCCGGGCGATGCTGCGCACCGCGATGGGACCCGAGATCGCCGCTGCCCTGGCCGACCCGCTGGTGGTCGAGGTCATGGTCAATCCCGACGGGGCGCTGCGGCTCGACCGGCTGGGCGAGGGGCGCAGCGACACCGGGGTTCGCCTCGAGGCGGCGCAGGTCGAGCGGATCGTGCGGCTGGTCGCGAGCCACGCGCGCAGCGAGATCCACGGGGGCGCGCCGATCGTCAGCGCCGAGCTGCCGCCGCACGGGGAGGGGCTGGCCGGCGAGCGGTTCGAGGGCGTGCTGCCGCCGGTGGCGCCGGCGCCGTGCTTTGCGATCCGCAAGCCCGCCTCGCGCGTGCATCGCCTCGCCGACTACGTCGCCGAGGGGATCATGTCCGCCGCCGCTGCCGGGATCCTGGCCGAGGCGGTGGTGGACCGCCGCAACGTGCTCGTCGCGGGCGGCACCAGCTCGGGCAAGACCACATTGGCGAACGCCCTGCTCGCCGAGATGGCGGCGCTCGACGAGCGCGTCATCCTGATCGAGGACACCCGCGAGCTGCAGTGCGCGGCGCCCGACGTGGTCGCGCTGCGCACCCGGCCGGGGGTCGCGGCGATGGCCGACCTGGTGCGCTCGACCCTGCGGCTGCGCCCCGACCGGATCGTGGTCGGCGAGGTGCGCGGCGGCGAGGCGCTCGACATGCTCAAGGCGTGGAACACCGGGCATCCCGGCGGGATCGCCACGGTCCACGCCAACAGCGCGCCCGCCGCGCTCCACCGGCTCGAGCAGCTGGTCCAGGAGGCCGCGGTCGTCGTGCCGCGGCGCCTGATCGCCGAGGCGATCGACCTCGTCGTGTTCATCGCCGGGCGCGGCGTGGGGCGCCGGATCGGCGCGCTCGCGATGGTCGAGGGGCTCGATGCGTCCGGCGACTACGTCCTGCGCCGGCTCGAGGGCGAGCCGGCCGTTCACGAGGAGACAAGTTGATGACGACCTTGCCCAACGGAGTGACCGCCGTCGTATCGCGGCCCGCCGCCTGCGCGCTCGCGCTCGGCGCGTCGCTGGTCCTGCTCGCCGCCCGGGCCCGCGCGGCGGGCTCGGGCATGCCGTGGGAAGAGCCGCTCCAGCAGGTGCTGGAGTCGGTCCAGGGGCCGGTCGCCAAGATCGTCGCGGTGATCATCATCATCGTCACCGGGCTCACGCTCGCGTTCGGCGAGACCGCCGGGGGGTTCCGCCGCCTGATCCAGATCGTCTTCGGCCTGTCGATCGCCTTTGCCGCTTCGTCGTTCTTCCTCTCGTTCTTCAGCTTCGGCGGCGGGGCGCTGATCGGATGAGCGGGAGCGGACACATCGAGGGCTTCGAGGCGCCGGTCCACCGCGCGCTCGCCGAGCCGATCCTGCTCGGCGGGGCGCCGCGCACGGTGGCGATCGTCAACGGCACGCTCGCCGCCGCGCTCGGGCTCGGGCTGCAGCAGTGGCTGGCGGGACTGGTCGTGTGGGCGCTCGGGCACACGCTCGCGGTGTTTGCCGCGCGACGCGATCCCGATGTCTTCGCGGTGCTCGCGCGGCACTTGCGGCAGCGGGGGTACCTCGCATGCTGAACTTGCGCGAATACCGCCGCCGCGCCGACCGGCTCGCCGACCACTTGCCGTGGGCGGCGCTGGTCGCCCCGGGGGTCGTGCTCAACAAGGACGGCAGCTTCCAGCGCACCTTGCGCTTCCGCGGGCCCGACCTCGAGAGCGCGACCGAAGCCGAGCTGGTCGCGGCGGCGGCGCGGGTCAACAACGTCCTCAAGCGCTTCGGCTCGGGCTGGGCGCTGTTCTTCGACGCCGAGCGGATCGAGGCGCTCGGCTATCCCGAGAGCGCGTTTCCGGATGCCGCGTCGTGGCTGGTCGACAAGGAGCGCGAGGCCGGGTTCGACGGTGAGCGCGATCACTTCGAGAGCCGGTTCCACCTGACCCTGG
>CAMPIA010000088.1 GCA_946886175.1 uncultured Altererythrobacter sp. | reverse complement strand
TCGACTGCGGCAGCAAGCTCGGCTTCGTCGAAGCGACCCTCGCGCTGGCGCTGGAGCGCGAGGACATGGGCGCGGAAGTCAGAGCGATGGCGGAACGGTTGCTGAAATAGGGCGATTGCCGGGGGCAAGGTGATCTCTCCCCTCGCGGGAGAGATACGCAGATTTGCGAGCCTGCTCGCTAGTCGGAAATGGGTGGCTTGCGGTTGCGGTTCACGCCGCCAACCCGAGCCGCTCGAGTTCCTGCGCAAATTCGAAGCGCAACTGTTCGGCCTCGTCTTCGGGCAGCCATTTGGCCATGTTGGGAAAGACGATTTGCCACACGCGCTGCTTCTTCTCCGGCCACGGCACGTCCGGCGCGGCGCGGGCGGTTTCGAGCACGCCGTGCAGGCGGCGACGTACGCGGTCCGGGTCGGGCGTGATGTCGGGCTGGGGCGCGTTGGGCATCTGCCCGTCGCCCTCGCCGAACATGCTCATTTGCCCGTCCACCGGATGATCGTCGCCGAAAAGGTCCGCCACGCTACTCGCTCTCGTCGTCGGGCCTGCGATCGTCGAGGCCCAGTTCGTCACGGCTCAGAGTATCGGCAAGCACCTGTTCGAGGACAAGGTCGGCCTCGTCGAAGCGGTGGAGAAGTTCGTTGATACGTGCGGCAACATCGCGGAATTTCGGCCAATATTCGGGGCCGGGCAATCCCTTGCGCGCATCGGCCCAGCGCTTGAGCACGCGGTAGCCGGACACGGCGAATTTCCACACGCGCGGGGGCAACCCGTCGAAGCGGCCGCTGCCGTCCTCGCAGAACGCCCATTCGCCGCCCTCGCCCTCGTGCAGGCCGACCGGGCCGCTTGCCTCGCTGCGCAGCCGACAGAAATCCTTCGCCCGAAATTGCGCCAGCGGCTCGCGTGCGAAGGTCGCGAGCGCGCGGATTTCGCGCCCGATTGCGGTGGCGCGATGGAACAGCGCCGGATCGGCGGGGAAGGGGATATGCGGGAAGGTATCCTCGAGGTCCTCGGCAAAGCGCACGGTGTAACTGGTGGCGGAGAGCAGCGCGAGAATGGCGTCGAACAGGTCTTCCGGGCCGATCGGCTCGCCGTACGCTTCGGCGAGGGCGGTCAGGATGGCGGGATTGAGATTGGTGGCGTCCGCGCCCTTGCGGCGATCGTAGAGCGGGAATGCATAGCCGCCGGTGCTTCCCTTGATCGCATGTCGATCCGGGATTAGCCCATGAGACCAGACACTTGGCCCTTTGCTAGTGCCATATGCCATCCCAAAGAGGCAAACATTCGCTCCTCCCCAAACCGACTGCAATTTCGGACGTTGCCAGTCGATAAAGTTGATCGAGTTGTAGGCGACCATTCGCTGCAGGGGGCGATAAGCAAGATTAATCGTAAGGCGCTCGTCGAATTTTTCTTTATACGCCTTCGAGAACCGCTCCTTACGAGATTGCGAATATCGACTTTGCGCTTTTTCGCGGGGGAGGCTCTGCATCTCGTCAATCCGCGCGCCTAGGTCTGCGACATCGAAGCCCAGCGCGATATGGTCGCGAGTCGATTCAATACCAGAAGAATTGAACTCAAAAATCTCGGGCATTGAGACCCAATTGCCTGTCTGAAACGGCTCCGGGCGGAAGTCGTCCAGAGATGCGCGCTCCACCGTCACAAAAGCGTTCGCCTCACCGCTGCCCTGCAAGCCCTCCAGCCAATCCAGCTTCGCCTTCTTGCTGAACCGTTCCGCCTCCCAACTATCGGTGTAGCGCACCTCGGCCAGCGTGCCCGGCTCCTTGCTCCCGTCGGCCACAGCGATGCAGATCGCGGTGCCGACCTGGATATTGAACACCCCCTGGTCGCGCGCCACGTCGCCGCGCACGCCGGCGCGCACGTCGCCGCGCAAGTCGATGATCTCGAGCCGGTCGAAGCGCTCCCGCATCATCTTGCGCAGGCCGGCATAGGGCCAGCCGGTGAGATACTTGCGATTGGTGATGAAGGCGATCACGCCCTTCTGTGGTGCGTTCTCGGCCTCGAACAGCTTCCATATCGCCCAGCGCCAGAACGCGACCGAGAATTCGGGAAAAGTGTTGAGCTGTCCGCCCTTGCCCGCATCTTTTACCGGCTGCTTGAGGTCGGGCCAGACCTCCTCGTTCATCCAGCGCCCGACCAGCGTTTCGTCCTCGCCGTCGGCCAGCCGCTTGTAGGGCGGATTACCGATGATCGCGAGAATGCGTTCGCGGGTCTTGATCTCGTTGGCGCGTTTGCGCTCCTCATCGATCGGAATGCCCGAGAAGCCCAGTCTTCCTTCGGGGCTCAGCGCGTCGGGCTCGCTCAGCGTGTCGGTGAGATAGACGCCGAGACGCGGCAGGTCGACCGGTTGCGGTGCATCCTCGCCCTCGTCGGGAGGGCGGTGGGCAAGCGCATGGTGCAGGCGATAATGGGCCACCGCATAAGGGCCGATCAATAGCTCGAAGCCGAACATCCGGCCCGCCAGGTTCTTCAGCGCCATGCTCGCCGCCGGGCCGCCTTCTTCCTCCATCATCCGCTCGCGCACCCGCTCAGCGATGCCGAGCAGGAAGGTTCCCGTCCCCGTCGCCGGATCGAGGATGGTCACGCCGGGATCGTGGAGGCCTTTTGTCCCGAGATCGTCCCGCAGCACCCGATCGAGCGCGCCGACCATGAAGCGCACGACCTGCAACGGGGTGTAATAGACGCCGTAACGCTCGCGCGCCTCGGGATCGAACACGCTCAGGAAATCCTCGTAGAAATAGAGGATCGGATCGCGACCGTCGCGGCGCGGGGCGAGGATCTTCGGATCGAAGCTGTTCACCGTGTCGCGCATCACGTCGAAGCCGATGCCGACCGAATCTATAACCCGCGGGTCGCTGATTGCCTCCAGCGTGCCCTTCATCAGCGGATGTTCGGCGGGCATGTGCCGCGCCGCATCGGGGCCGACCTTGCGCTTGTCCTCCTCGGTCTCGGTATTGGCAAGATGCTCGCGCACCAGCAGCAGGCCGAACGCCAGCGTCTGCGCGAAGGCGGACGCGAACAGCTCGTCGAAATCGGCCGAGGTATAGCCGCCCGCCTCGGGATGGGCGTAGAGCACGTTGCGATAAGTCTGGCGCACCAGCATCAGCGGATCGTTGCGGTCGCGCTCGCGGTCGAGTTCGCCGACGCGCTCACGCACTGCGCTTTTCACGATCCGCGCCGAATGGGCCATCAGTTCGGCCAGTTGCTCGGCATTGGCCGCGACGGGTGGCTGCGCGCGGGCAAGGCGGTTCAGCAGGTCGAGGAACGGCGCAGGGTCGTGCGCGGCGATCGCCGCGTCGGCCACCTTGTCGGGCGTGTCGGGATCGAGCGCCTCGGCGGGAACGATGCTGGCCTTGCCCACCGGCTTGTCACGCTCGAACAGGTGGAAATCGGCGAAATTCGATGCCGACCAATGCGCCAGTTCCTGCAAGCGCTCATATTGCCGCTTGTCGTGCGCGGTGCTCCATTTCTTCGGATCGGACGGCTTGGCGGGCGCCTTCAACTCGATAAACGCGCGCGGCAATTCGCCCTGCTTGATCAGTGCAATGTCCGGTCGCCCTACGCCGCTCTTGCGGTATTCGGGCGAGACCTCGAACCGTTCGATCGCCGGGAGCGTGGGAAGAAGGTCCTCGATCAGCCGTTGAAACACCGGCGCGAGGCCCGTCTCCGGCGTCGCCCGATTGGCGCGCAGCTTGTTGCGAACACCCAGTGCATAATCCGTAAGCAATTTATCGACGGTCAACGCGCGCCCCCTTTTCACCTTCGCCATATCGCCCACGCCGCGCCCGGCAAGCAAACCATTTTCCTACACCCCCATCCGCCTGCTAGCCTGCGCGCGGCTCTTTCACAGGTTGAAGATCGAGGATGGGCGCGGGGCCGTGCGGCGCTCGCGCGCGTGCAACGTGACATCCGGACCGCGCAAGGCGACGCCTTTCACCCGCAAGGCGACGCTTTTCGCCCGCAAGGTTACGCCTTTTCGCGCAAGGCGACCTTTTTTGCCCCTGGACAGTGTAACATGCGGTCCATGTCTCCCGCCTCCGGCCCGGCGGGCGCGGCGCGAATCAGGCCGGGTTGAACCGCAGCGGCAGGGTCTTGAGCCCGCCGACGAAGGTCGATTTGGCGCGCCGCGGTTCGCCCGCCAGCTCCACGCTTTCGATCCGGTCGAGCAGCGTCTCGAACAGGATTCGCATCTCCAGCCGCGCGAGGTGGAGGCCGAGGCACTGGTGCGCCCCCGCGCCGAACGCGAGGTGGCGGTTGGGGCTGCGCGCGGCGTCGAACTTGCGCGGGTTCTCGAACTGCGCCGGATCGTGGTTCGCCGCGACGTAGTTGATCATCAGCCAGTCGCCTTTCGCGATGCGCTGCCCGCCGAGCTCGGTGTCCTCCGCCGCGGTGCGCATGAAGTGCTGCACCGGGCTGGTCCAGCGGATCGCCTCCTCCACGATGCCGGGCAGCAGCGCGCGGTCCGCCCGGACCCGCGCCCATTGCTCGGGATCGCGCGCCAGCGCCAGCATCGCGCCCGCGGTGCTCGCGCTGGTGGTGTCGTGCCCGGCGGCGGCGACGATGATGTAGTAGCCCATCATGTCGCGGTCGTTCAGCGGCGCGCCGTCGACCACCGCGTTGGCGATCGTGCTCGCGACGTCGCCGGTCGGCCTGGCGCGCTTCTCGGCGGTGAGCCCGGCGAAGTAGGCTTCGAAGTCCTTCACCGCGCCCGCGACGAGCTGGATGATCTGCTCCTGCGTCAGCTCGGCCATTCCCGAGCGATTGAGCTCTTCGTCCTGGCCGCCGAACATCTGCTGGGTCAGCATCAGCATGCGCGGCTCGTCCGCCTCGGGCACGCCGAGGATCTGCATCACCACATGCAGCGGATAGGGCTGCGAGACGAGCTTGCAGAAATCCGCCTCCGTCCCCGCCGCCAGCAGGCGATCGACCGCGTCGTGCGCGATTCCGCGGATCTCGTCCTCCAGCCCGCGCAGGTTCTTGGGCATGAACCATTCCTGCGTCAGCTTGCGGTACTTCATATGGGTCGGCGCGTCGAACGTGACCAGGCTCGCGACCATGTGCGGGCTGCCCCCGGTGAGGCTTTTGGCGAACTCGATCCCGTCGGTGAGCGAGAAGACCACGGTCTGCGGGTGATTGAGGAACGTGGCGTTGTCCTTCGACACCCGCATCACGTCGTCGTAGCGGGTGACCAGCCAGAACGGCGGGTGCAGCGGCCCCGCTTCGCTGGCGGGCCCCTCGACCCAGGCGACCGGCGTCTCCTCGCGAAGGCGATCGAACAGATCGAGCAGCGGGTCCCAGGCGGCGTAGCTCTGCGGGTCGATCACCGCGCGCGCGGCGGCCGGATCGAGCGCGGGCTTCGCCTGGGCCGCCATCACGCGTCTTCCCTCGCGCGGCGCTCGAACTCGTCGCGAAGCTCGCGCTTGTAGAGTTTGCCGTTGGCCTCGCGCGGCAGTTCGGGACGAAAGTCGAACAGGCGCGGCAGCTTGATCCGCGCGAGCTGGGGGCTGAGGAAATCGCGCAGCTCCTGTTCCAGCGCGTCGCCCGCATCGGCCATATCCACCGGCTGGACGACCGCGACGACCTTCTCGCCCAGGTCCGCGTCGGGCGCGCCGATCACCGCGGCGTCCATCACCTTGGGATGGGTGATGAGCAGGTTCTCGATCTCCTGCGGGTAGATGTTGACCCCGCCCGAGATGATCATGTGGCTCTTGCGGTCGGTCAGGTAGAGGAACCCGTCCTCGTCGAGATGCCCGATGTCGCCCAGCGTCATCCAGCCCTTCGGATGCATCGCCTCGGCGGTCTTGGCGGGATCGTTGTGGTAGGTCGGGATGGTCTCGTTCTCGAAGTAGATCAGCCCGTCCTGCCCTGCGGGACGTTCCTCGCCGTCGGGGCCGCAGACGTGGACCTTGCCGTGGATCGCAGGGCCGACCGAGCCCGGAT
>CAMPIA010000087.1 GCA_946886175.1 uncultured Altererythrobacter sp. | reverse complement strand
TCGGGCGCCTATTTCGGCGACAAGCTCTCGCCGATCTCGGACATGACCAACATCACCGCGATCGGTGCGGGGGCCGAGCTCTACGCGCATATCCGCCATATGATGGCGACCAGCCTGCCGCCCGCGCTCATCGCGCTCGCGGTCTATGCCCTGCTCGTGCCCGGCGCGCCGCTGGCGGGCGCGAATCCGGCCGAGGCGACCCGCGCCGAGCTGGTCGCGCTGTTCGCGCCCGGAGGGTGGGCCGTGCTGCCGCTGCTCGTGGCGCTGGTCGGGATCGCGATGCGCTGGCCGCCCGCACCCGTCATCATAGGCTCGGCGGTGGTCGCGCTGGTGGTGGGTGTGACGGTGAACGGCTTTCCCGCCGCCGCCGCGGTCCACTCTTTCGTCGGCGGCTTCGCGCTCGACCAGGTCGCGCCCGGCTTCGCCGCGAGCGAGCAGTTCGCCGGCCTCGTCGAGCGCGGCGGGCTCAATGCGATGGCGCCGACGCTGGTATTCATCCTCGCCGCCTTCCTGCTCGCGGCGGGGATGGAAGTCTCGGGCGCGCTCGATGCACTTCTCGCACGGCTGCTGGCGGCGGTGCGCGGCGCCTTCGGCCTCGTCGCCGCGACGATGGCGGCGGGCGCGACGATGGTCGGGATCACCAGCCACGGCGGGGTCACCGCGCTGGTCGTCGGCGGGCTGTTCCGCCCCTCCTACGCCGAGCGCGACCTGGCCCCCGAAAACCTCAGCCGCGCGCTGGCCGATTCCGTCACCGTGACCGAGCCGCTGATGCCGTGGACCGTCTCCGCGCTGTTCATGGCCTCGACCCTTGGCGTCGCCACCCTCGCCTACGCCCCGTGGGCGGTGTTCTGCTGGCTCGGCCCGGTCTTCGGCCTGCTGATGGCGCTGCGCCACCGCCTGACCGGCAAGGGGCTGAAAGCGGCCGAAGCCGCGCCCGCCTGAGCGCTGCGCTTGCCACCTCGGTCCGATTGCGACACTCGTTGCAAAACGCAATTCGACCGGGAGGAAGCCAGCATGAAGACCGCGATCACCGAAATGTTCGGCATCGAGCATCCGATCATCCAGGGCGGGATGCACTATGTCGGGTTTGCCGAGATGGCGGCGGCGGTGTCGAATGCGGGCGGGCTGGGGATCATCACCGGGCTGACGCAGAAGACCCCGGCCGACCTCGCCAACGAGATCGCGCGCTGCCGCGACATGACCGACAAGCCGTTCGGGGTGAACCTGACCTTCCTGCCCACGGTCAACGCGCCCGACTATCCGGGCTATATCCGCGCCATCGTCGAGGGCGGGGTCAAGGCGGTCGAGACCGCGGGCAACAACCCGCAGGCGGTGCTGCCCCATCTCAAGGACGCGGGGATCAAGGTGATCCACAAGTGCACCAGCGTGCGCCACGCGCTGAAGGCGCAGTCGATCGGGTGCGACGCGGTCTCGGTCGACGGGTTCGAGTGCGGCGGGCACCCGGGCGAGGACGACGTGCCCAATTTCATCCTCCTCCCGCGCGCGGCGGACGAGCTCGAAATTCCGTTCGTCTCGAGCGGCGGCATGGCCGACGGGCGCAGCCTCGTCGCCAGCCTCGCGTTCGGCGCGGCGGGGATGAACATGGGCACGCGCTTCATCGCGACGAAGGAAGCGCCGGTGCACGACAACGTCAAGCAGGCGATCCTCCACGCCAGCGAGCTCGACACGCGGCTGGTCATGCGCCCGCTGCGCAATACCGAGCGGGTGCTGACCAACGACGCGGTCGAGCGGCTGCTCGAGAAGGAGCGCGCGCTCGGCGCCGACCTCAAGTTCGAGGATATCATCGAGGAAGTCGCGGGCGTCTATCCCTCGATCATGCGCGAGGGCGAGATGGATCGCGGCGCGTGGAGCTGCGGCATGGTCGCCGGCCTCGTGTACGACATCCCGACCTGCCAAGAGCTGATCGAGCGGATCATGCGCGAAGCGGGCGAGATCATCGACCGGATGAACGCTTTGCGGGCGGCCTAGGGCACCGCCCGAGCGGCTACCACGCAAATCCGGCGGCGATAGCGCGCTCCTCGGCGGGCGTGGATGCGCGCCCGAGCACGCGGTTGCGGTGCGGGAAGCGGCCGAAGCGCGCGATCATCCGATAGTGGCTCCGGGCGAACGCGCGGTTGGCGGCCTCGCTGGCGAAATAGGCCAGCGAGGCGCGCTGGTCGGCGATATGCTCGCTGTGCATCAGGGGCATGCCCACGAAGGCGCGCTCGCGGCCCGGCAAAGTCTCGTCCCACCCGCGCGCGATCATCGCCCTGGCGATGGCGCGGGCCAGCGGATCGGTCGCGAAAGCGCGCGGATCGTCGCGAAACAGATTGCGCGGCACCTGATCGAACAGCAGCACCGCCGCTTGCGCGGTCCGCGGCCCGGTCAGGAATTCGTGCGCGGGCCGCTGGCGCAGGGCGCGCCACTCGGCTGCGAAGCGGCGGCGCAGCAGCGCATCGACTTCGGGGCCGCCGCGGTACCAGTCGGCCGGGCCCAAATGGTGGAACCAGACATGGAGCAATTCCGCCGCCCAGCGGCGCCGGGCGACGGTCACGATCCCGGCTTAGCTGTCGCTTTCGACCCTGGTGTAGGGGACGAAGTCGCCGAGGAAGACGTTGCCGGTGTAGAATCCGCCGTTCGTGTTGAAGGTGGTGATGGTATCGCTGCGGCACAGCCGCGTGCCGCTGCCGAACTTCTTGATCTTCAGGACATCGTCGTCGTCGAGCGATTCGGGATGCTGCGGAATGTTGACGTAGATCGTCCGGCCCCGCTCGACCACGAGCGCGGTCTTGTCGATGATGTTGAAGGGCGTGTTGGGGAAAGTCCGCACGCACGACTGGGGTTCACCCGCCACCCGGCCTTCGAGCAACTCGGCGAGCTCCGCCTGGCCTTTGGTCCGGCCCTCTTCGGCGGCGGCGGGCGCGGCGAGCATCACGCCCGCGGCGAATGCGGAAATAAGGGTTGCTGTCTTCATGTCAGCCTCCTTCGCCGGCGCTTTCGCCGGCAGTCTTGCTATAGGGGATAAATTCGTCGAGCACGATCACCGGCCCGGGAATGCCGCCGATGCGGTCGCGCAATTCCACGCGGTCGAGCCGGCAGAGCTGCGTGCCGAGCTGGTGGAACACCGGCAGATCGCTGCGATCGAGCACGCGCGCGCCGCGCGGGCGATTGACGTAGATCGTGGCGCCGTCGCGGAACACGAAGGCGGTGTCGTCGACAATCTGCATGCGATCGCTCTCGGCGTCGCTCAGGCAATCGACCGGTTCACCCGGAACGCGCCCATCGAGGATCTCGGCGAGCTCGCGTTCGCCCGCGCTCTGCTCGTCCGCGGCGGCCGCGAGCGGCGCACATAGCGCCACCGAGGCGGCGGCGGCCGCGAGTCGGAAAGGCTTGCTGTGTTTCATATTTGTTCTCTAGCATATTCATCTGAATGCCGCATGAGCGAGGCGTGTCGGCGTGCGCCGCTCAGGCGGTTCCGCCCACCGTCAGGCGATCGACCAGCAGCGTCGGCTGGCCGACGCCGGCGGGCACCGATTGCCCGCCCTTGCCGCACACGCCGACGCCTTCGTCCAACGCCATATCGTTGCCGATGCCCGAAACCCGGGTAAGCACGCTCGGCCCGTCGCCGATCAGCGTGGCGCCCTTGATCGGCGCGCCCAGCTTGCCGTCTTCCACCAGATAGGCCTCGGTGCACGAGAACACGAACTTGCCGCTCACGATATCGACCTGCCCGCCGCCGAAGCTCTTGGCGAAGATGCCCTTCTTCATGCGACCGAGCAGCTCGGCCGGATCGTCGCCGCCGCCGCGCATGAAGGTGTTGGTCATGCGCGGCATCGGCGCATGTTCGAAGCTTTCGCGCCGCCCGTTGCCGGTGGCTTCCACGCCCATCAGCCGCGCGTTCATCCGGTCCTGCATGTAGCCCTTGAGCACGCCGTCCTCGATCAGCACGGTCTCGCGGGTCGGCGTGCCCTCGTCGTCGATCGAAAGCGAGCCGCGCCGGTCGCGGATCGAACCGTCGTCGACCACCGTCACCCCCGGCGCCGCGACGCGTTCGCCGATCCGGCCCGAGAAGGCGCTGGTGCCCTTGCGGTTGAAATCGCCCTCGAGCCCGTGGCCGACCGCCTCGTGCAGCAGCACCCCGGGCCAGCCGGGGCCGAGCAGCACCGGCATCTCGCCCGCGGGGGCGTCGACGCTGTCGAGGTTGACCAGCGCCTGGCGCACCGCCTCGTCCACCGCGCGGTTCCATTCGGCGGGCTCGAGCAGCTTGTCGTAGAGATAGCGCCCGCCGAAACCGAAGCTGCCGCGTTCGCGCCGCCCGTTCGCTTCGGCGACCACGCCGACGTTCAGGCGCACCAGCGGGCGCACGTCGGTGGCGACGAAGCCGTCGGGGCGCACGATCTCGACCACGCTCCAGCTCGCGAGCAGGCTCGCGGTGACTTGCGCCACGCGCGGATCGCGCGCGCGCGCGGCGGCGTCGATCGCCTCGAGCAGCGCGACCTTGTCGGCAAACGGCACTGCGTCGAGCGGGTTGTCGGCGGTGTAGAGGTGGCGGTTGCTGCCCGGCGGCGGGGCGCCGAGCGCACCAGCGGCCGGGTCGAGCAGTTGCAGCGTCTCGCCCGCGCGGCGGATCGCGGCCTCGTCGATCGCATTGGCGTGCGCGAAGCCGGTGGTTTCGCCCGAGACGCCGCGCAGGCCGAAGCCCGAATCGCGCGCATAGTCGGCGATCTTCAGCCGCCCGTCGTCGAACGCCAGCATCTCGCGCGCGGTGTATTGCAGGTAGAGCTCGCCGTCGTCGCACCGCTCGAGAAGCTGCGCGGTCAGCGCCGCGGCGCGTTCCGGATCGAGCTTGCCTTCGCCGTAGAGAAAGGCGCGCGGGTCTGTCGGGGGAGCGATCATGGCATGCGATATAGGCATGCCGTGAAAAATGTCAGCGGTGGCCCGGATCGGCCCCGGCGGAGATGTCTTCCAGCGCGGCCTGGTTGGCCCCGTCTGCCGGGCCGCCACGCAGTACGAAACGGCGGTCGCAATAACCGCAATCGACGTAGCCGTGCTCGTCGATCTCGAGCCACACCCGCGGGTGGCCCAGCGCCGAGGGCTGGTAGCGGTCGCCGGCGCGGATCGCTTCGGCGCCGTCGCATTTGACGCGGGGCTGGTCGACCAGAGTCGTTTCGGGCGGCGGAATGTCCATGTGGCGGCCGATAAAGCCATGCGGCCCCGCGCGCAACTAGGCACGGCCCGACCCTTTACCTCGCGCGCGGCAAAGCCCAAGTGGGCGCGCATGACCGAGACTTCCGAGCCCGCCATCGCGATCCGCGACCTGACCAAGCGCTATGCCGGGGAAAAGGGGGCGCAGGGCAAGCTCGCGCTCGACGGCGTCAGCTTCGACGTTCCGCAGGGGCAGATCTTCGGTCTGCTCGGCCCCAACGGCGCGGGCAAGTCGACCCTGATCAACATCCTCGCCGGGCTGGTGACAAAGACCGGCGGCGGGGCGGAGATCTGGGGTTTCGACATCGATCGCAGCCCGCGCAACGCCAAGCGGATGATCGGCATCGTGCCGCAGGAAATCGTCTTCGACCCGTTCTTCACCCCGTTCGAGGTGCTCGAGAACCAGGGCGGATTCTACGGCGTGCCCAAACGCGACCGGCGCAGCGAGGAGCTGCTCGCCGCGGTCCACCTGTCGGACAAGCGCGACGCCTATGCGCGGACGCTTTCGGGCGGAATGAAGCGGCGGCTGCTGATCGCCAAGGCGATGGTCCATTCGCCCCCGATCCTCGTGCTCGACGAGCCGACCGCCGGGGTCGATGTCGAGCTGCGCCGGCAGTTGTGGGAGCTGGTGACCGAACTCAACGGGCAGGGCGTCACCGTGGTGCTGACCACGCACTACCTGGAGGAAGCCGAGCAACTGTGCGACCGGATCGCGATCATCAACCACGGCAAGCTGATCGCCAACAAGCCGA
>CAMPIA010000086.1 GCA_946886175.1 uncultured Altererythrobacter sp. | reverse complement strand
GGCCGATCACGGTCTTGTACTTGAAGTAGCCGTCGTAGTTGCAGGTGATCGTGCCAGCACCGATGTTCGCACCCGCACCGATCTCCGCATCGCCCAGGTAGCTGAGGTGATTGGCCTTGGCGCCCTCCCCCAGCGTCGCCTTCTTCATCTCGACGAAGTTGCCGACTTTGCTGCCCGTCTCCATCACCGCGCCGGGGCGCAGGCGGGCGAAGGGGCCGACTTCGCACCCCGGACCGATCTCGGCTCCCTCGATATGGCAGAAGGCGCGGATCGTCGCCCCGTCGGCGACCCTGGCACCGGGGCCGAACACGACGCTGGGCTCGATCGTCACGTCGCGTCCGATTGCAGTGTCCCAGCTGAAGAACACCGTTTCGGGCGCGCGGAGCGAGGCGCCGTTCGCCATCGCCTCCTCGCGCTTGAGCGCCTGCCATTGCGCCTCCGCCCGGGCGAGCTCGGCGCGGCTGTTGATCCCCGCGACCTCGTCCGGATCGTCGGTGACCACGACCGCGCTGTGGCGGCCGTCGGCATTGGCGACGTTGACCACGTCGACCAGGTAGTATTCGCCTTGGCTGTTGTCGTTACCGACCCGCGCCAGCAAGTCGAACAGGTCGGCCGCGCGCGCCGCCATCAGCCCCGAATTGCACAGTTGGCAGGCGCGCTCTTCGTCGCTCGCATCCTTGTGCTCGACCATCTTGGCGATCCGCCCGTCCGAATGCGCGATCACGCGGCCGTATTGCAGCGCGTCGGCGGGCTCGAACCCGAGCACGACCACTGCCGGAGCATCGTCGGCATGGAGCCGGTCGAGCATCGCCTGCATCGTCTGCGCGCGGACAAACGGCACGTCGCCGTAGAGCACCAGCACATCGCCCTCGAAGCCATCGAGGCTCGCCTGCGCCTGCTGCACTGCGTGCCCGGTGCCGAGCTGCGGTTCCTGCAAGGCGGTTTGGGCCCGGCCGCCCAGCGCTCGCTCGAGCTGTTCGCGCCCGCTGCCTACCACCACCACGGTCCTGGCCGGACCGAGCTCGGCGGCCGAGGCCATCAGGTGATCGAGCATCGGGCGGCCGGCGATCGGGTGGAGCACCTTGTGCAGGCCCGACTTCATGCGCGTGCCCTTGCCGGCGGCGAGGATGATCGTAGCGAATTCTCTCATGGCTGCGCGCAATGCCACCAAAGTCTTGCAGTTGGAAGGATGTCGGCTAACGCGGCGGCCTATGGCGGATTTCCCCTTCGACGCGGTCGCATTCGACCTCGACGGCACTTTGCTCGAGACGCATCGCGACCTCGGCGCAGCGGTCAACCACGCGCTTGCGCTCGGCGGCTTCGCCAGCGTCCCTGCGGACGGCGCGAAAAGCCTGATCGGCGGCGGCGCGAAGATCATGCTCCAGCGCGCGATCGACGACCAGGGCGGCTTGGCCGAGGACGAATTCCGCAAGCTCTACAAATCGATGCTCGCCTTCTACGGCGAGAACTGCGTGGTCTACACCCGCCCTTATCCCGGCGCGATCGAAGCGCTCGACGAACTGGCCGCGCGCGGGGTGCGCGTCGGCGTGGTGACCAACAAGTTCGAGGCGTTCGCCCGCCGCATCCTCGAAACGCTCGGCATCGCGGATCGCTTCGACTGCATCATCGGCGGCGATACGCTTGGCAAGGGCCGCGCCAAGCCCGCGCCCGACCCGATCTGGAAGGCGCAGGAATGCTGCGGGGGCGGCCGCATGGTCTATGTCGGCGACAGTTCCTACGACGTGCGCGCGGCGCGCGCCGCGGGCGTGCCGGTGGTCGCCGCGTGCTACGGCTATTGCGATCGGCCGCGCGACGAGCTCGGCGCGGACGCGACGATCGATTCTTTCGCGGAACTGATCCCGGCGCTCGAAAAACTTTAAGCGCCGACCTTACGGAACTGCGCCTCCACTTGCATACAGTTGCATCGCCGCGCGGAACCTGCCAACCCGCGCGCAGATTGACGCAAACGTAAGGCCGTGCGCGGCCCGAGAGGAGATATCCGATGACCATTTCGTTCAAGGACAAGGTAGCCATCGTGACCGGCGCGGGCGGCGGCCTGGGCCGCGAATATGCGCTCGAGCTGGCCAAGCGCGGTGCGAAAGTCGTGGTCAACGATCTGGGCGGTTCGCGCGACGGCACCGGCCATTCGGACGCCGCGCTGAAGGTGGTCGAGGAGATCGAACAAGCGGGCGGAACCGCGATGGCGAACGGCCATTCGGTCACCGAGTTCGAGCAGATGGAAGCGATGGTCGCCGAGGCGAAGGAGAAGTGGGGCGGCGTCCATGTCCTGATCAACAATGCCGGCGTGCTGCGCGACAAGACCTTCGCCAAGATGAGCCCCGAGGATTTCGAATTCGTGCTCAAGGTCCACCTCACCGGCTCGGCCTTCGCGACCAAGGCGGTGTGGGAAACCATGCGCGAGCAGGCCTACGGCCGCATCCTGATGACCGCATCCTCGACCGGGCTGTTCGGAAACTTCGGTCAGGCCAACTACGGCGCGGCCAAGCTCGGCCTCGCGGGCCTGACCAAGACGCTCCAGCTCGAAGGCGCGAAGTACAACATCAAGGTCAACACGCTGTCGCCCGTCGCGGGCACGCGCATGACCGAAGATCTGTTTCCCGAAGAGGCATTCAAGCTGTTCGATCCGGTCAACGTGGTTCCGGCCGCGCTCTTCCTCGTCAGCGAGGATGCCCCCACCAACGCCATCGTCGGCGCGGGCGCGGGCGGCTTCCATTCGGCCTGGGTGGTGATGAACGACGCGGTGTGGCTGAAGGATGAAGACCGCACGGTCGAAGGCTTCGCCGCCAACTGGGACAAGATCGGCGAGATGAGCAACTTGCGCAGCCCGAACTCGGGCTCCGAGCAGTCGGGCGCGATCCTGAAAGCAATGCAGGACGTGCTCGGCGCAGGCGCCGCGCCGTCCTCGACGCGCGGCTGATACCAGCTGTATTGACACACTAACACACCAGGCGTAGCTTCTTCCCTTCACAGGGGAGGAGACACGCCCATGTATACCGAAGACGACCTGCGCGGCGCGGTCGCCAGCGGCGCGCTGAGCGCCGAGGCGGCCGATGCCTTGCGCTCGCATGTGCGCGGCGTGCGCACCGTGCCGGCCACGGACGAGGAACATTTCCGCCTCGTCAACAGCTTCAACGACATCTTCGTCACCATCGCCGCCGTGCTGCTGCTGGTCGCGATGGCGGGAATCGGGCAGGCGATCACCCCGGCGCTCGACGGCCCGCCACCGTTCTCGGGCGTGCTGGTCGCGGGCGCCGCGTGGACGATGGCCGAATTCTTCACTCGCAAGCGGCGCATGGCGCTGCCCAGCATCGTTCTCCTGCTCGCCTTCGTCGGTGGGGTGTTCGAGGCGCTGCTCGGGTTCGTCGTGATGGCGGCAGATATGTCCGGAGCGAACGACGCCCTGGTCGTCGCGCTGGGCGGCGGCTGCGCGCTCGCGGCGGCGATCGCGGCCTGGGTCCACTGGCGGCGCTTCATGGTCCCGATCACGGTCGCGGCGGGCGCTGCGGCGGTGGCGGGCACGGTGATCGCGCTGGTCGTCGCGGCGATCGGCCCCGACAATGTCCGGCCCGACAGCGTGCTGATGCCGTTGGTGTTTGCGACGGGGCTCGCGATCTTCCTGTTCGCGATGCGCTGGGACACCAGCGACCGCGAGCGCGAGACGCGCCGCAGCGACGTCGCCTTCTGGCTCCACCTGCTCGCCGCGCCGATGATCGCGCACCCGCTGTTCCACTGGATCGGCGTGACCCAGGGGCAGGATATCGGCCCCGGCGCGGCGGTCGCGGTGCTGGTGGTCTATATCGCGATGGGGCTGGTGGCGCTGGCGATCGACCGCCGCGCGCTGCTCGTCTCGGCGCTCGCCTACGTGCTGGCGACACTGACCTGGCTGTTCGACCGCTTCGGCGCGGTGGAACTCAACGTCGCGCTCACCGCACTGGTGATCGGCTCCGCGCTGCTCACGCTTTCGGCCTTCTGGACCCCCATTCGCAATGCAGTGGTTCACCAGTTGCCGGGCGCCTTGCAGGCACGCCTGCCCGTGCCGGGAGCGCTCGCGCACGCCTGACGATATGGCCGGGCCTGGTCTTGCGAGCACCTTGTATATCCCGTATATACGAGCGCATGACCAAGCCCGTCCATACCAAGACCTTCAAGTCCGGCAACAGCGTCGCCGTGAGGCTGCCCAAGGGCTTCGCGATAGATGCGGGTGTGGCGGTCGAACTCGACAAGAACGGCGACGTGGTGACGATCCGCGTGTCTCGCGAAGACGCCGAAGAACGACGGCGTATGCTAGCCGGGCTGGACGCTCTCGACGCTTTGCCGAGACCTGCAAGGCCCGAAAAGCGCGAACCGATCGAATTTCCCAACCGCCCCGGCCTCTGAACATTGCCGGTCATTCTCGACACCGACGTAGTCATTCATCTGCGTGATGGCGAGCCCTGGATCAGAAGCGAAGTTCGCCGACTGCCGGCGCCGCTACACATCTCAGCGATCACCCTTGTCGAGTTGGAGAACGGTGTCGTGCGCGAGCACGATCTGATTCAATCGCGGCGCGCGAGAATCGATGAATTGCTGACCTTCATCGAGACCCTCGATTTCGGAGCGAGCGAAATAGCCGAGTACAGGCGAATTCTCGAAGCGACGGGCTATTCCCGCCGCAAGACAGCCGATCGCATAACCGCTGCCACGGCGCTGGTCCACGACCTGACGCTCGTGACGCTGAACGGCCGCGACTTTCGCGATGTGCCCGGCCTCAAGCTGCTCGAATGGGAGCGGCCCGCAAGCCCCGCCTAGCCCTTCAACGCCTTCACCAGCCGCCGCTCCATCGGGGCGAGCACCCCCGGCAGTTCGTGGCCGCGCTTGAGCACCTGGCCGTGTTCGCCGAACAGCGTCCACATGCCCTGGCGGCTGCGCAGCGCGGGGCGCTTCTCGATCCGCGCCTGCGGGCGCTCGGCGGTGCGGCGGAAGGCGGCGAACGTGGCGGCGTCGCGGGTGAAGTCCATCGCGTAGTCGCGCCACTCGCCCGCCGCCACCATGCGGCCGTAGAGGTCGAGGATACGCTGCAGTTCGTCGCGCGCAAACCCGATCTGGTCGGGCCGGCGGCCGGGAAAGGGGACGATGTTGGGAAACCCACCGGCTCCCGCGCCGGCGCTGGTCAACTGTCGGTCCCGCTGCGCTGGATCGGCGCTTCGCCCGCGGCCCTCAGCTCGGCGACTTCGGCGCGCAGCGCGGCAAGCTGGGCCTCGAGCTGTTCGATCCGCCGCCCGCCGCCCGCCGCAAGTTCCTCGCACTGCTCGTCGCACGGGGTGCCGTAGGGGATGAATTCCTTGAGCCATTCCTCGGCCGGCACGAGCGTCGAGCGCGCCTTGAGCCCGATCATCGTCGCGCCGTCGGGCACGTCGTCGGTAACGACCGCGTTGGCCCCGATCCGCGCGCGTTCGCCGAGCACGATCGGCCCGATGATCTGCGCGCCCGAACCGATGATCACCCCGTCGCGCACGGTCGGGTGGCGCTTGCCGCCCTGCCCGTTGGTCGGGTTCGTGCCGCCCAGCGTGACGCATTGATAGATCGTCACGTCGTCGCCGATCTCGGCGGTCTCGCCGATCACGGTAAAGCCGTGGTCGATGAACAGGTTGCGGCCGATCGTCGCGCCCGGGTGGATGTCGATCGCGGTCAGCCAGCGCCCGGTGTGGTTGACGAACCGCGCGAGGAAATAGAGCCGCGCATCGAACAGCCAGTGCGCGATCCGGTGAAATCCGACCGCCAGCACGCCGGGATAGAGCAGAATCTCCCAGCGCGAGCGCGGCGCGGGATCGCGCGCCCGGATTGAGTCGAGATAGACGGCGAGGCGTTCGAACATCGCTGCATTTGTCCCACTTGTCGCCCGGCGAGGCAAGCTGCCGGGCGAAACGACCTAGTTCTCGGGGTCCAAGTCCAGCTTTCCCTGCTCGGGCCCCACCACCG
>CAMPIA010000085.1 GCA_946886175.1 uncultured Altererythrobacter sp. | reverse complement strand
TCGGAGAGCTTGTCGACATCGACCGCCGCGAGGCCATCGCTCGCGGGCACCAGCTTGGCGCGCAGGCCGAGCTTGCCCGCGAGCCGGTCGATCCCCGCCGCCAGCGTCAGTCGCCCGCCCAGATAGGCGAGCAGCATCCCGGGCCCGAGCCGCGCGACGATCCGCCACGGCCGCTTGCGGTCCGCCTCGACCTGCCGCCAAAGCGCCAGCGCGCGGCCGGCAGCCGGGGTCTGGAGCAGGAACAGGTTGCAGCCCGACCAGTGCCCGTCGGCGAACCGCAGGTAGGTCCGCTTCGAGCCGGGAACCGCCGCCTCGATCGTCTCGCGGCGCGCGAGCATCAAAGAGACATCGCTGTGCGCCGGCGTTCCGGCGATCAGCTCGCCGACCCAGGCGGCCCGCAGCAGGGCATGATCGGCGGTCGTCACCAGCAGCGGCGCGCCAAGCAGATCGAAGGCCGCTGCGACGCTGCCGCTCGGCCCCGCCGCCGGGGGCGTGACGGTGCAGCCGAGCCGCCGCGCGAGCTGCGCTACCGGCCCCTCGTCGCAACTGACGGCCACCTGCTCCGCGCCGCTCTCGCGCAGCGCCGCGACCACCCGCGCCAACATCGGTTCCCCGCCGAGCTCGATCAACGCCTTGTGCGGCACGCCGGCCTGCCGGGCGAGCGGATCGCCCCCGGCCCGCGTTCCGGCGAGCACGAGCGCGGAAAAGCTCATGCGCGCGCGTCGCTGCGCGCAACCTGCCGCAGCGCCCACCAGGTCATCGCGCTCATCGCGAGATAGCCGACCGCGAAGCTCAGCGCGGCGGCCCAGCCGATACCGACCGCGCCCCCGCCCACCAACAGATAGATGCCCACGCCCAGCGCCGCGACAGCGAGCAGACGTCCGAGCAGGGGATAGGCGGTGTGGCCGGTCGCGTGGAGCACCGGCTCGTACGACACGCTCGCCAGTTCGAACGCCGCGCCGACCGCCAGCGGAACCAGCACCACGCCGCCGCGCGCGAAATCGCTCCCGCCGATCAGCACCAGCAGCGCCTCGCCCAGCCACGCCGCCAGCGCGACGACGATGATGCCGGTCCCCATGACCATGAGATTGATCCGCCGCACCAGTTTGCGGAACTCGTCGAGCGGCGATCCGTGGCGCTGGCGGTTGACCTCGGGATAGAGCGCCTGCGCGGTCAGCGTGGCGAGTTTCGAGAGACCGTTGGCGAGCTGGTCGGCAATCCGATAGACGCCCGCCGCGCTCGTCCCGAGGAAATATCCGACCGCCAGCAATGGCCCCTGGTGTAGCACCGAGAGCACCGAGGAGTTGATGTAGTTGAGCCCGAGAAAGCCGAGGATTCCCGGGTGTTCGCGCAACGTCTGCCGCCAGTCACGAACGTAGGAAAGCCTGAGCGCGCCGGGCTGCAGCCGCCAGGCGATGGTCCAGTAGATCGCCGCCACAATCAGCTCGATCGCGGCCCACGCGATCAGGAAACGCTCCACCGTCGGTCCGGTCAGCCAGATCGCCACGGCCGCGCCGAGCCGCGCGGCCGGGGTGATCGCGCCCGCCCCGACCGCGAGATCGTAGCGGTCGAGCACCCGCAACACGCCGAGCGGCGCCGAGACGCGCGCCCACACCAGCACGCAGATGAACGCGAACGCGGTGTCGATGTAGTTGGGGTTGAGTTCGAGCGCCGCGCCGAAGGCGTAGAAGATCGCCGCCGCGAGCGCGCATCCGAGCAGCGCGCCGACCGCGTCGATCACCGCCCCGAACACCGCCAGCCGGCCGAAGCGGCCCCAGTCGCCCTTGAGCACATCGGGGGCGCCGAACCGCACTATCGTCTGCCAGGTCTGGAAGCCCGCCAGCGCGACCAGCGCCTGCGCGGTGCCGAAAATCAGCGAAAAGTGGCCGAAATCCTTGACCCCGAGCGATCGCGACAGGATCGCGAGATAGATCAGGCTGCACACCGCGCCAAAGCCCTTGCCGCCCAGAAGCCATCCGATGTTCTTGAGAACGCGTCGGAATCCTTCACCGGCCTGGTTGCCACTGTCGAGCGATTGCACCATCCCGGCGGCTCTGGACGAGAAACATTTGCCGCACAAGCGGGGCGAGGCGGCGTATGCGCGCGATGGCGCCCGCGCCCCAGCTCGGCCCTCACCCGGCATTGCCACCGGCCCGTTTCGGCCAGGGTCGAAACCCGGCGATCACGATCCTCGACCTGATTGCGTTTTGACCCTAAGCGGCGCGACCATGAAATTCGCATTCGTCTTCATTGCCGAGGCGTACCAAGTCTATCACGGGGCCGCGGTGCTGTTCGCGCTGATGCGGCGCGGCGGCGTTCAGGTCGATGTGTTTCATGTCGATCCGGAGACACCGGCGCAACTCGCCCGGCTGGCCGCCGCGCACGGAGCGCCCCAGGTCGTTTCCACGCCCCTCGGCGCGGGCGTGATCGGCGGCGCGATCCAGAAGGCGCGCGTGTTCGGCCTGGCCAAGCCGCAAGTCCTGGCGCGCAACGAGGCGATGCTGCGGTCCTACGACGCGGTGATCTCGACCGAGGAGGTCATCGCGCGGCTGTTCAGGGGTGAGCCCGAGGCGCATCGCCCGAAGCGCATCCTCATCATGCACGGCCCCGCGCACCGGGCGGTGCCCTCGCTGAGGGAGGCCGCGCACTGCGATCTGATCCTGGTCAAGGGACCGGCCGACGTCGACGCCTACTTGCGCGACGGGATCGCGCGCGAAGGGCATGTCGCCGCGGTCGGCTATCCCAAATTCGTCACGACCGCGCTGCTCGCGAAAGGCGCCGCACCGCTGTTCGCCAACGCCGGTCCCACGGTGCTCTACAACCCGCACAAGGAACCCGCCCTGCGCAGTTGGGACGCATTCTTCGAACCCATGATGCGCGACTTCGCTCAGGACCGGTCGATGAACCTGATCGTCGCGCCGCACGTCAAGCTGTTCCGCCGCCGCAAGCCCGCGGTCCGCGAGGCGCTGCGCGGCCGCAGCGACACAACCATTCTGGTCGATCCCGGTTCCGACCGCTCGCTCGACAACACTTATACCGAGGCGGCCGACATCTACGTCGGCGACGTCAGCAGCCAGGTGTTCGAATTCATTGCGCGGCCGCGCCCTTGCGTGTTTCTCAATCCGAAAAAGATCGACTGGCGGGGCAACCCGCATTTCCACGCCTGGGAAATGGGCGAGGTGATCGAGCATCCGGACGATCTGATGGCCGCCATCCGTCGCGCGCCCGAGATGCACGCGGGCTTCCGCGAAGTTCAGGAGCGGGTCGCGGCGCAGGCGCTCGGCGACACCGGCCCGGCATCGGTAACGCGCAGCGTGGACACGATCCTCGAATACATGGCGCGCGGACGGGTCGATCCGTGAGCATCGCCCCTCCGCACCCGAGCGTGCTCTTCCTTTACAACCACGACGCGGCGCATCAGGCGGCGCATATCGCCGGGATCATGGCCGAGCTCGCCGCGAGCGCGCGCGGGATAGAGGTGATCGCCGCGGTCGGCACCCCGCTGATCGAGCGCACGATCCGCGAGCTGATAGGCGCGGATGCGGCGCGGGCGGTGCGCTGGGTCGATCTCTCGTTGGCCCCCGCGGCCTCGGCCGTCCTCGCCCTGCCCAACCGGATCGCCCCGGTCGTCCGGCTTGCCCGCCTGCGCGCGAACACCGCGTTGTTCGCCGCGGCCGACTTGATCGTCTCGCCCGAGCGGACCTGCCTGCGCGTCCGCCGCCGGCTGCGCCGCACGATGGGCGAGGCCGCGCCGCGCTTCGTCTTCGTGCCCCACGGCGCGGGCGACCGCAGCGTCACCTATCATCCCGAGCTCGCCCAGTTCGATTACTTCCTGCTCAGCGGGCAAAAGGTGATCGACGAGATGGTCGCGCACGGCATCGCCGCGCCCGAGCAGTGCCGCCTGATCGGCTACGCCAAGTTCGACGCGGTCGCGCATCGCCCGCTGCCGCGCCTGTTCGCCAACGACCGCCCGACGATCCTCTACAATCCCCACTTCGATCCCAAGCTGTCGTCGTGGTACGATCACGGCCCGGCAATCCTCGAGGCGCTGGCGAGCCAGGCCGACCGCTTCAACCTCGTGTTCGCCCCCCACGTCATGCTGTTCCGCAAGAAGTTCCACGTTTCGCCCGAATACCGCGTCGCGCGGCTCCGCCCCGAGATCCCGGAGGCAGCGCGGCGGGCGGCCAACGTGCTGATCGACACCGGCGGGCCCGCGCTGTTCGACATGACCTACACCCGCGCGGCGGACATCTACGTCGGCGACGTCAGCAGCCAGGTCTACGAGTTCCTGCGCGATCCCGGCGCGTGCTATTTCCTCGATGCCGCGGCGCAAGGGTCCGGCGCCTACCAGTTCTGGCAGAACGGCCCGGTCTTGCGCGACGCGCAGGGGTTGATGGAAGAATTGCCGCAGTGGCAGGCGACCGCCGCGCGCTTCCGTCCGATCCAGGAGCGCCTCTTCGCCTATACTATGGACGTCGATCCACGCCGCAGCGCCTCGCGGCGCGGGGCCGACGCGATCGCCGGGCTGCTCGCCGTCAGCGGTTGAAGCGAACCACCTGCCACCCATCGCGCCCGGCCCGCGCACGCGCGGAGCGGCCGGGATCGACCAGGAACGCCTCGTCCACGAAGTCGAGCAGCGGGGCGTCGCTCGCGCTGTCGGAATAGAACCGCAGGCGCGCCTCGGCCCGCACCACCCCCGCATCATCGAGCCAACGGCGACACGCTTCGAGCTTGTCCGCGGCGTAGCAGTTGCGGCCCGCAATGCGCGGCGCGTGGCGCCCGGGATCGGTGACGCATTCGGTGGCCACCACTGCGTCGAACCCGAGCAGCTCGCCGATCGGGCGCGCGTAGAACCCCATCGCCGCGGTCGCCAGCACCAGCCGGTGGCCCTCCTCGCGCTCGCGCGCGATACTCGCCGCGGCGCGCGGCGCGACCCATGCGGGAACCACATGCCGGGCGAACGCCGCGCCGAGATCGGCGAGCGCCGCTTCGTCCGCGTTGCGCCCCAGGAACAGTCGCAGACCGAAGTTCTTCAGCGCGTCGCGCGAGAACAGGCGCGCCTTGTAGAGCGCCATCGCCGCGATCCACACCGGCGCGAACGCCAGCCGCCAGCGCGCCCGGCGGCGCGCCGCGAAGAACAGGAACGGCGTATAGCTCGCATGACGCAGCACCGTCCGGTCGAGGTCGTAGATCGCGATGCGCATGACGCGCCGCGCCTGCCACCACCCGCCCGCGCGGGCAAGCCCGGCCCGCATGCCACGCGCTTTTCACCGATTGCTCAGCGTTCGCTCATGCCTCTCACCGCGCGATCGGGCACCCTGCGCGTTCTTCCGGACGAGGAGCTTGTGACATGAACGACGTGCTTTCGAACGACGGCTGGCTCGCCCGGCTCCCGTGGCGGCCGCTGGTCTGGGGCGGCGCCGCGGCGCTCTATGCGGTGCCGGTGGTGGCCAAGCTCGCCGTGCCCGGAATGCTGTGGGATGGAGCCGACTTCATCTTCGCGGCGGTGCTGATCTTCGGTTCGGCGCTGCTAATGGAGATCGGGCTGCGCCTGTCGCACGACGTCGCCTACCGCGCAGGCGTGGCGATCGCGGTCGGCGCAGCGTTCTTCACTGTCTGGTCTAACGCGGCGGTCGGGATCATCGGCAACGAGGGCAATCCGCTCAATCTGATGTACTTCGCCGTACTCGCCGCGCTCGGTCTGGCGGCAATCGTCGTCCGCTTTCGCGCACGGCCGCTGTCGAAGGCGCTCTTCGCCATGGCCGCCGCCCAGTTCGCGATCGCCGCAGTCGCGCAATACCACGGCCATTTCACCTGGGTCATCGCCGCGTTTCTCGCCGCGATCTGGGCGACCGCGGGCTGGCTTTTCGCGAAGGCGCGCGCCACGTCGCCGTCCTGATTGGCGCTGTCCTACACGCCCCGCCCCCTGCTACGCCATCGAGCGAATCGCGCGCGACTCGGGCGCTCGCCTTTGAAACGCTTCAGGCAGCGCCCCGGATGTGTTTCATCAACAAGCGCCCGCGCCCTTGTCAGCGCAATGCCAGTCGCTAGAGAGGCTGGCGAAGCAACAGGATCGAACGATGGCGACCTTCACCCTCCC
>CAMPIA010000084.1 GCA_946886175.1 uncultured Altererythrobacter sp. | reverse complement strand
GATCACGCCCGCGCGTCCGACACCGCCCGATAACGCGGCTCCATCGATGCCCATTCCGCCGGTTGGGGCCGACGGAATCCGCCGGACGGTGAATTACGGACTGTCCACCGCGCAGACGACCTGGAACCTGCGCTCGGCGCTCAATGTCGCGGCGCTCAATTGCCTCGATGTCGAGCACGCGGATATCCTGCCCGCGTACAAGTCGTTGCTCGATCGCAACGAGAGCAAGCTCAGCGAAACCAACCGCGAGCTGCTGAAGGAATTTCGCGCCAACTACGGCCGCGCAGAAGGCCAGTCGAGCTACGACAGCTACATGACGCAGGTGTACAACTACTTCGCGTTGCCGCCCGCGATCGATGAATTCTGCGACGCCTCGCAAGTCGTGGCGCGGGAATCGCTGCTGATCGCGCCCGAAGATCTCGACAGCTTCGCGATGCGCAGCCTGCCCACGATCGAGGCGGTGTTCGAGGATTTCTTCCGCTCGTTCGAACGCTACCGCACGTTGCTCGCCGCGTGGAACGCCGAATACGATCCGCAATGGCAGGCGGCGGCGCTGGTCACGCCCGGCCAGATACTGACCGCGGCGCAGCAGCAGACCTACTCGCCGGCGGTCGCCGCGACTTCGGCCCAGACGGTGCAGGCGATCCCGACATTCGATCCTGCGCCGAGCGTGGCCGCCGCCGGGCAGCCCGAGGCGGGCGCGATCACCGTGCCGACCGTCGACGAGCCGGTGCAAGTGGTTTCGCAGCCCGTCGTCCAGGGACAGGCCAGCGCGCAACCCGGCTTCGGCACGACCCTGAACTCGCCGCCCGCCGAGCCGGCATCGGACGGCACGCCGGCGATCGTGCTCACGCCGCAAGCCGAGGCCGAGGCAGCGGTCGACAACGAGAACGGCGGCGAGTGAAGCCGGGCGAATTTACCCTTTGCAGTGTGCCGGGCATTCGCTAAGGGGCGCGCTCGCCGAGCGGCCCGGCCGCTTCGCGACAGACCTGGAACGGGGCCGTAGCTCAGTTGGGAGAGCGCGTCGTTCGCAATGACGAGGTCAGCGGTTCGATCCCGCTCGGCTCCACCAGGTTTTGATTTTCAATCAAAACCCGGAATCTTTTGTGTTTCGCACGCGCATCCGCGCGTGCGTCCTCGCGGCTGTTCCTCCCTTCCGCCGGGCCGCTGCGGGCGGCCGGTCGGCCTTGCAGGCTGCTGGTCGCAGCCCGAACCCTCCTGACCATTTCCATCTGGCGAAATTCCGGTTCGCGACTAGCGGACCGCTAGGGCAACCGCCCGCTCGCAGGCGCCCCGGAGCGTAGCGGAGGGAACAGCGCCGAGGACGCACGCCCGGATGGGCGTGCGGAAAGCAAGGAATCCCGAGCGCTGGCGCGACCTCGAAAAAGGCACTAGAGGGCCCCATGCACTTCCTCGATCAAGCAAAGATATATCTCCGCTCGGGCGCGGGCGGGCCGGGGGCGGTCAGCTTCCGGCGCGAGAAGTACGTCGAGTACGGCGGACCCGACGGCGGCAACGGCGGCAAGGGCGGCGACATCGTGTTCGAGGCGGTGCAAGGGCTCAACACGCTGATCGACTTTCGCTATTCGCAGCATTTCAAGGCCGCGCGTGGGGCGCACGGCATGGGGCGCGATCGCACCGGAGCGGGTGCGTCCGACCTCTTGGTCAAGGTGCCTGTGGGCACGCAGGTCCTGTCCGAAGACAAGGAGCAGGTGCTCGCCGATTTCACCGAGGTCGGCCAGCGCGTCGTGTTTCTCCAGGGCGGCATGGGCGGGCGCGGCAACGCCAGTTACAAGACCAGCACCAACCGCGCCCCGCGCCAGCATCAGCCGGGCGAGCCGGGCGAGGAAATGTGGGTCTGGCTGCGGCTGAAGCTGCTGGCGGACGTCGGCCTGCTCGGCCTGCCCAACGCGGGCAAGAGCACCTTCATCAACCAAGTGACCAACGCGCAGGCCAAGGTCGGCGCCTACGCCTTCACCACACTGATCCCCAAGCTCGGCGTGGTGCGCCACAAGGGACGCGAGTTCGTGCTCGCCGACATCCCCGGCCTGATCGAGGGCGCGGCGGACGGCGCGGGGATCGGCGACCGCTTCCTGGGCCATATCGAGCGATGCCGAGTCTTGATCCACCTGGTCGATATATCGGGAAGCGATCCGGCGGCGGCGATGCAGATCGTTCAGGGCGAACTGGCGGCCTACGGCGAAGGGCTGGGAGACAAACCGCAGCTGATCGCGCTCAACAAGATCGACCTCGCCGATCCCGAACTCGTCGCGGGCTTCACCGAGGAACTGCGCGGTGCCGGCGCGGACGAGGTGTTCGGCGTCTCCGGCGCGACCGGCCAGGGCGTCGAGGCGCTGCTCGACGCGGTGCTCGGCTATCTTCCCCAGCAGACTTCCACCGAAACCAAGGGCGGCGAGGTGGAAGACGCGCCTGACGAGGCGGAAGACTGGTCACCGCTCGGCTGAGCCGATCATCCGGGCAGGCCGGGATCGTGCACCGCACGGTTGAACGTTTCTGCCGGCGATCCCGGCGTTCGCCGGATGACGAACCGGTTTCGGGTCGCTAAGCGCCGGCAATGACCATCGCTGTCCTTCACCACCTGACCGACGCCGCCGTCACCCCGCGCATCGTGCTCAAGATCGGCTCGTCGCTGCTGGTCGACGGCGAGGGACGAGCGCGCCGCGAATGGCTCGATTCGATCGTCCGCGAGATCGCGGCGCTGCGCCGTGCGGGGCAGGAGGTGGTCGTGGTCAGTTCGGGCGCGATCGCGCTCGGCGCGGCGCGGCTCGGGCTCGCGAGAGGCGGGCGGGGCAGCCTCGCCGATGCGCAGGCGGCGGCCGCGGTCGGGCAGATCGCGCTGGCGTCGCTGTGGTCGGACAAGCTCGCGGCGCAAGGCATGACCGCGGCGCAATTGCTGCTGACGCTCGACGATCTCGAAGATCGCCGCCGCTATCTCAACGCTTCCTCCACGCTGGCGCGGCTGCTCGAAAGCGGGGCGGTGCCCGTCATCAACGAGAATGACAGTGTCGCCACCGCCGAAATCCGCTTCGGCGACAACGACCGGCTTGCCGCGCGCGTCGCGCAGGCCGCGCGCGCCGATGCGGTGCTGCTGCTATCCGACGTCGACGGCCTCTACGATCGCAACCCGGGCGAGGCGGGTGCGCAGCTGGTGCCGCTGGTCGAAGGGATCGACGACGCGGTGCGGGCGATGGCCGATGGGGGCTCGGCTTCCGGACTCGGCTCGGGCGGCATGACGTCGAAATTGCAGGCGGCCGAAATCGCCGAGCGCGCGGGAATCGCGCTGGCGATCGTCAACGGCACGCACATGGCGCCGATCGCGCGGGCGATGGAGAGCGGCGCCGGCACCCTGTTCCTTCCGCGCCGCCGCGATCGCGCGCGCAAGGCGTGGCTCGGCGGGCGGCTCCGGCTGAAGGGCGCGCTCACGGTCGATGCGGGCTGCGCCGCCGCGCTCGCGCAGGGCGGCAGTCTGCTCGCGGCGGGCGTCATCGGCGTCGAAGGCGATTTCGTGCGCGGCGACGCGCTCGCGGTCCAGGATGCCGATGGCCGCGCCTTCGCGCATGGCCTGGTCGAGTACGACGCCGGCGAATGCGCCGCGCTCAAGGGCCGGCGCAGCGGCGAACACGCGGACATCCTGGGCTACGCGCCGCGCGCGGCGGTGGTCCATCGCGACCATATGGTGCTGCTGTGACGCTCGCGCTCACCGGCGGCACGGGTTTCGTCGGGCAAGCCACGCTCGATGCGGTCGAACGCAGCGGCCTGTCGGGGCGCGCGCTCGCGCGGAGCGTGCCCAAGGATCGGCGCAAGGGCGTGGAATGGGTCGCGGGCAGCCTGTCGGATCGCGCGGCGCTCGCCCGGCTGGTCGAGGGGGCGGAGGCGGTGATCCACATCGCCGGGCTCACCACCGCGCTCGATCGAGCGCACTTCGAGGAGCCCAATGTCGCCGGGACGATGGCGCTGGTCGAGGTGGCGAAGGAGCTGGGCGTCCGGCGCTTCGTCTTCGTCTCCTCGCTCGCCGCGCGGCGGCCCGACCTGTCGGCCTACGGAGCCTCGAAGGCGCGGGCCGAAAAGATCGTCGCGGCGAGCGGGCTCGACTGGACGATCGTGCGCCCTCCGGCGGTTTACGGGCCGCGCGACAAGGATATGTTCGAACTGTTCCGCGCGGCGCGACGCGGGGTGGTGCCGATGCCGCCGCCGGGCCGCGCTTCGATGATCCACGTCGATGATCTGGCCGAGCTGCTGCTTGCGCTGGTGCCCGGCGGCGAGGGAGTCGGCGGCATGACCTTCGAGCCCGACGACGGGCGCGAAGGCGGCTGGCCGCATCGCGAGCTTGCGCGCGCGATCGGGTGGGCGGTCGGCCGCCGGCCGTGGGTGCCGCACTTGTCGCGCGGCACGCTCGAGCTGGCGTCGCGCGTCGATTGCCTGGTGCGGCGCGGCAAGGCCCGGCTGACGCCCGACCGGGTCAGCTACATGTCGCATCCCGACTGGTCGGCGGACCCTGCGCGATACGTGCCCGAGGGCGTGTGGCGGCCGCGGATCGCCACGCGCGAGGGGCTCAAGGCGACCGCCGACTGGTACCGCGCGCAAGGATGGCTTTGACGATGTGATTGGCAGCGCCGCGGTGTCGGCATATTGATGGTGCGGGATCGCGAGTCGCAAATTGTGGGAACGGCCACCCTTTCGCTCTCGAACAGGAACCTCGAAATGAAGAATATCATTCTCGTTGCCGCACTGGCGACCCTTGCAGGCTGCTCGAATTCCGATCCCGCACCCGAAGCCACGCCCGAGGCCACCGCCGAAGCCGTCGCACCGACTGTCGCTACGACGGCCGCCGACGGTGGGCCTTCGACCGGCACCTTCCAGGTCACCGACGCCGACGGCACCATGGTCATGGAAGAAGTGAAGGCCGACGGAACCTATGTCTCCACACAGGACGGCACGGTCGTCGAAACGGGAAAATGGGAGCAGAAGGCTCCCGGAACCTACTGCTATACCAAGGACGAGGAAGGCGCCGAGCAGATCTGCAACACCGAGCAGGTGGACGATCAGGGCGTCTGGACCTCGGAAAACCCCGAGGGCAAGATCGCGACGGTCGAGCGCGTCGAAAGCTGATCCGGAAAATGGCGGAGGGCGCCGGCGGCGCTCTCCGTCCGCTCAGAACGCCGGGTCGAAGCCCGGGGGCAGCTCGCCATCGGGGGTGAGCGGGGTGTGGATGCCGCACTCGGTCTTGTCCCAGCCTTTCCAGCGGCCCGATCGCGGATCCTCGCCCGGCGCGACCTTGTGGGTGCAGGGGCTGCATCCGATCGAGGGGTAACCCTGCTCGACCAGCGGGTGCGGCGGCAACTCGTGCTCGGCGATATAGGCGGCGATGTCCCCGGCGCTCCAGTCGATCAGCGGATTGATCTTGAGCCGCCCTTGCGCGTCCGAGCTATCGATCTCGAACCGCGGCAGGTTGGCGCGGGTCGCCGACTGGAACGCCTTGCGCCCGGTCAGCGTCGCATCGAACCCGGCCAACGCGGCGGCAAGCGGGAGAACCTTGCGAATTTCACAGCAGCCGTCGGGGTCGTACGACCAGCGCAGGCCGCTCTCGTCGCGCGCGGCCAGCAGTCCGGGGTCGGGCCGCAGGTTGACCAGCCCGGTCAGCCCGAGCCGCGCTACCAGCGCGTCGCGATAGGCGAGCGTTTCGGGAAAGTGCTTGCCGGTTTCGAGAAACAGCACCGGCAGCGCGGGTTCGATCCGCGCAATGAGATGAAGCAATACCGCGCTTTCGGCGCCGAAGCTCGAAACCGTGGCAAGGTCGCCGACCAGCCCGTCCTCGATCACCGCGCGCAGCATCTCGGCAGTGTCCGAGCCGCGAAACATGCGGTTGAGCCGGATCGCGTCGGCATCGGTAAAGCGCGGGCCTGTGTCGATCCGGTCCTTGACCCGCAACGGGTCGGCCTCAGCCATGGCGCAGCTTCCAGATCGGCACCGCGTCGTCCGCCGCCTCCTGGTAAACGTAGGGGTAGCGGTTCATCGTCGCCTCGACATCCTCGCGCTTCATCGGCGCGTCGGGGGCGAAGCTGTCGAAGCCGCAGCGGCGCA
>CAMPIA010000083.1 GCA_946886175.1 uncultured Altererythrobacter sp. | reverse complement strand
GACTGGGGCTTGGCCGACTGGGGTTTGGGACGCGCGGAAAGCGTCTGTCCGGTAGGCATGGGGTATTCCTTCTTGTTGGCGGCCGCCTTTGCGGTCCGCATTCTGGCCGACGGAAGAATCCGCCGACCGGTTAAGGAACCGATTATGCCCCGATTGGTGCCCGCGGGCAATTCGATAATACTTAGGCTTTGCGGTCCCCCGGACCGCGCTCGCTCATGCCGAGCAGCTTGAGCTTGCGGTGCAATGCCGAGCGCTCCATTCCGATGAAGCTCGCGGTCTTCGAGATATTGCCCGAGAAACGCCGGATCTGGATGCTCAGATACTCGCGCTCGAACGTTTCGCGCGCTTCGCGCAGCGGCGCGCCCATCAGTGTCGACAGGCCGTTCGCCCCGCCCAGCTTGCCGCCGGTCACTTCGCTCGGCAGCATCTCGGCCTCGATCACGCTCATGTCTTCGCGCGGGGACAGGATCACGGTCCGCTCGACCACGTTGCGCAGCTGGCGCACATTGCCCGGCCAGTCGTAAGCCTGGAGCGCCGCCATGGCCTCTTCCGAAATATCGGGCGAAGGAATGCCCTGCTCGGCGGCGTAGCGGGTGAAGAAATGCTGCGCCAGCGCGGGAATGTCGTCGCGTCGCTCGGCGAGCGAGGGAATCGCGACCGGCACCACGTTGAGCCGGTAGAACAGGTCTTCGCGGAAGCGCTTCTCCTCCATCTCCTCGGCCAGGTCGCGCGAAGTGGATGAAACCACCCGCACGTCGACGCCGATCTGGCGGTTGCCGCCGACACGAACGAAGCTCTGCTCGGTCAGCACGCGCAGGATCCGCGCCTGGGTCGACAGCGGCATGTCGGCCACTTCGTCGAGGTAGAGCGTGCCCCCGTCGGCCGTTTCGAGCAGGCCCGGACGGACGAGTTGCCCGTCCGCCTCCTCACCGAACAGCTCCTGCTCGAAGCGCTCGGGCGTGATCCTTGCCGAATTGACGATCACGAATGCGCTATCCGCGCGCGCGCTCCAGCTATGCAGCAGCCGCGCGGCGACTTCCTTGCCGGCACCGGCAGGGCCGCCGATGAGCACGCGGCTGCCGGTGTTGGCGACGCGCTTGAGAGTCGCGCGGACCTGATTGATGATCGTCGAGTTGCCGGTGAACTCTTCGCCCTGCGAGTGCCCCTGCCGCAAACGAACGTTTTCGCGCCGCAGTCGTTCGGTTTCGGTCGCGCGGCCGACCAGGTGAAGCAGCCGCTCCGCCTCGAACGGCTTCTCGATGAAATCCATCGCGCCGCGACCGACCGCGGAAACCGCGGTGTCGATATTGCCGTGGCCGGAGAAAATGATCACCGGCAGCGCGGGCTCGCGCTTCTTGATCTCGTCGAGCACCTCGAGCCCGTCCATCGCGCTGCCGTGGAGCCAGACGTCGAGCAGCACGAGGCTCGGGCGGCGCTCGTCGATCGCGCTCAGCGCGGCGCTGCTGTCGCCCGCGGTGCGACACTCGTAGCCCTCGTCGCTCAATACGCCGGAGACGAGGTCGCGAATGTCGCGTTCGTCGTCGACGACGAGAATGTCTAGCGCCATGGGACGAACTCCTTGCTGGTCATTGTTCGGCAGCCTCGCTGCCCTGCGCCGCAGGTTCGCGCGCGAGCCGCAGCGTCACGCGCGTGCCCCCCGCCTGGGCGGTGGCGAACGCCATTTCCCCGCCGTGCTCCTCGACGATCTTGTTCACGATCGCGAGCCCGAGCCCGGTGCCCTTCTCGCGCGTGGTGACATAGGGCTCGACGATGCGGTCGCGATCCTGCGGCAGCCCCACGCCGTTGTCCTCGACCACGACGGTAACATCGTTGGCGCCCGGCTCGATCGACACCGAAATCCGGCCGCGGAAGTCCGGCTCTGCATCGCGCGCCTTCGCGTCGACCGCCTCCACCGCGTTCTTGAGCACGTTGGTCATCGCCTGCCCTATCTGATGGCGATCGCAGGCGAGCCGGATCGGCCCTTCCCCTTCGAAGCTGAAGCGGAAATCGATTTCGGGATGCGCGACTTCCTGCAGGAACAGCGCCTGCCGCACGAGATCGAGCGCGTCCTCCTGCCGGAACACCGGCTTGGGCAGCCGCGCGAACGACGAAAACTCGTCGACCATCTTCTTGAGATCGCCGACCTGGCGCACGATCGTGCTGGTCAATTCGTCGAACAGCTCGCCGTCGCTTTCGATCTGCGAGCGATAGCGGCGCTTGAGGCGCTCGGTCGCAAGCTGGATCGGGGTGAGCGGGTTCTTGATCTCGTGCGCGATGCGCCGTGCGACGTCGGACCATGCGGCCTGCCGCTGGTCGAGCAACTGGCGCGTGATGTCCTCGAACGTTATGACCTGCCCTTCGGAGAAATGGGCGATCTTGACCGCAAGCGTCAGCAGCTCTCCGTCGACCGTCTGGTTCACGATCCCGCGATCGATGCCTCCCTTTACGAGCGCGGCGATCGGCGGCGTCAGCCGCTCGAGCGTGAGCCCGACCGGCGGCGGCGACGCTTCCTCGAGCAGCAGCGCCTGCGCCGAACCGTTCATCAGCAGCACCTGCCCGTCCTGATCGACCGAGATCACGCCCGCGGTGACCGATTCGAGCACCGTCGCCATGAACGCGCGGCGATTTTCGAGCTGGCGATTGGCGCTGACGAGCGCGTCGGTCTGCCGCTCGATCTGCGCGGTCATGCGGTTGAAGGCGCGGTTGAGCAGGCCGATCTCGTCGGGCCCGGTCCGGCCCTCGACACGCAGTGCGAAGTTGCCCGCGCCGACCTGCCGCGCCGCGCCGACAAGGTCGGTCAGCGGTTCGACCTGCCGATCGGCGAAGCGCAATGCGAACCACACGGCGAATCCGAGCAGACCCAGCGACACGAAAAACAGAGCGAGGTTGAAACGGAGCTGCAAGGCCCTCCCGCGCTGGGTCAGCACCTCGTATGTCTGCGACAGCGCCCGGGCGCGCTCGAACTGCTGATAGGCGCGCGTTTCGGTATCGCGCGCGACATAGAGATAAATTCCCGAATCCCGGTCGATCGGCGCCAGCGCTTCGATGCGTGAGGCATCGGTCGAAGCGAAGACATTTTCACCTGTTTGCAGAACCCGCAGAGCCTGCGCGCCGAAGCTGGCGGGATCGTTGCCTGCGGTGAGGTTGTACGACGCCGCCGTCCGCAGCTTTCCGTCGCCCACATCTTGCAGGATGACGCTTTCGCTGATGTCGCGCGGGGTCATCTGATAGGTCATGTATTCGGCGAATTCGCGACTGCCGAGATCGTCGGGGCTCAAGCTGCCCAACCCCTCGGCGTAATAGAGCACATCGCTCGCCATCGCGCTCGCGTGGCTTGCGAGATCGACTTCGTTCTCTTCGTAGTAGGCTTGCTCCAGCTCGCGCGAGTTCTCGACCAGAGCGCGCGAATTGTCCGAAAACCAGAAATCGACCCCCGACTGGAACAGCACGGCGGCGAAAGCGGCGACAAGCAGTGTCGGAATCGCCGCGACCAACGAGAAGAAGAACACCAGGCGCACGTGAAGTCGCGCGGTGCTGCCGGCGGCGCGGCGCAACGCGAGCCGCCGGCCCAGCAGCACGATCAGCGCCATTCCCGGAATCAGGGTCCCGATCAGCAGGCTTGCGACCTGCCCTGCCGGGACGAGTTGCCCGTCGGGCGGCGCGCTCGCGAAAGTGGCCCAGGTGGTCAGCGCCATCGCCACCAGCGCGAGCGCGGAAGCGATCTCGAGCAGGAGGAAAAAGTTCGCGCGGCGCGAGGCGACGACGAAGCGTCTCCACCAGCGCGGGCTGCGCCTCGTCAGCATAAGTGTCGATTCCGCCACAGTTGCAGGGTTACAACTGCACTGTTGCGAATTTGCAAGAGCTGATACGCCGAACCGAAGGTTTCCCCCGACGAGATGTCAGCCTGCGCGAACGAAACTCTCCGGCTGCACGTCGAGTTCGGCGAGCTTCTTGCGCAATGTGTTGCGGTTGATGCCGAGCAACCTGGCCGCGCGCAGCTGGTTGCCCCCGGTTTCGCGCAGCGCGTGCTCGAACAGCGGCCGTTCGAACGCCGCCAGCGCGCGGTGATACAGCGTGCCGGCAGGTGGCGCGCTTTGCGCCAGCCAGCCGGTCAGCGCGCCCTTCAACCCGTCGCCGTCGCCACCGGGCGCCTCAAGCGCCGTGTCCCCCAGCACCCTGATCGCCGTCGCTGCGTCGATCACATCGTCGCGCGCCATCAGCGCGAGGCGATAGACGGTGTTCTGCAATTCACGGACATTGCCGCGCCAGCGCTGACTTTCGAGCAGCGCGATCGCCGCGCGGTCGATCCGCCGCTCGGGTAACCCCTCGCGCGCGGCCAGCCCGAGGAAATGCTTCGTCAGCGCCTCGATATCCTCGGGCCGGTCGCGCAGCGGCGGGAGCTGGATCGGCACCACGTTGAGGCGATAGAACAGGTCTTCGCGAAAGCGCCCGTTTGCAATCATCGGCTTGAGGTCGCGGTTGGTGGCGGCCACGATGCGCACGTCGACCGCGATCTCCTGCCGCCCGCCGACACGCCGGATGCGGCCCGATTGCAGCGCGCGCAAAAGCCGCGTCTGCGCTTCGAGCGGCATGTCGCCGATCTCGTCGAGAAACAGCGTGCCGCCGTTCGCCTGTTCGAACTTCCCGATCGCCTGCGCGATCGCGCCGGTGAAGGCGCCCTTCTCGTGCCCGAACAGCTCGCTCTCGATCAGGTCGGCGGGAATCGCCGCGGCGTTGACCGCGACGAATGGGCCCGACTTGCGATGGCCGAGCTGGTGGATCGCCTCGGCCACCAGTTCCTTGCCGGTGCCCGATTCGCCGAGGATAAGAACGGTCAGGTCGTTGCGCAGCACGCGAGTGATCATGCGGTAGACCGCTTGCATGGCCTGGCTGCGGCCGACCAGCGGCAGCCCGTCGCCCGCCTCCGCCTCCTCCCCGCGCCGGTCGCCCGAGCCGACCGCCTGCGAAACCGCGCGGACCAGATCCTCGAGGTCGAACGGCTTGGGGAAGTATTCGAACGCGCCGGTGTCGCTCGCGCGCACCGCGGTATCGAGCGTGTTCTGCGCCGATAGGACGATCAGCGGCATATCGGGGCACACAGCGCGCACGCTGCCGATCGTGGCGATGCCATCCCCGTCGGTCAGCATCACGTCGGTCAGCATCACGTCGTACCGCGCCGATGCGAGCAGCCGGTCGCGCGCGGCGATGCTGTCGCAGCGGTCGACCGCGAAACCTTCGTCCTCGAGCGCCGAGCGGATCACGGTCGCGATCGAGGCGTCGTCTTCGACCAGCAGAACCTTGCCGCTCATGTGGCGTCTTCCTCTTTCGCCACCGGAAGGTGGATACGAAAATCCGTAAGCCCGGCGCGCTCGTTCCGCTGATGGCCGATCCGCCCGTTCATGTCGCGCACCAGCTTGCGCACGAGCGCGAGCCCGAGGCCCTGCCCGCTCGCCTTCGAGGTGACGAACGGCTCGAACACGTGGTCGCGCAGGCCCGGATCGATGCCGGGTCCGTTGTCGCTCACCGTGATCTCAATCGGCAGGCGCACCGCGCGTCCGCGCGTGAGGTTCGACACCAGCCCGCTGACGAAGCGCGTGCGGATGACGACACGCGGCGCATCAACCTCGGCGCAGGCGTCGCACGCGTTCGAGATGAGGTTGATCAGCACCTGCTCGAGCGCGTCCCGGCTCGCGAGCACCGGCGGGAGCGAGGGATCGAACTCCTCGACCAGTTCCACCCCGCCCGCGCCTGCGGCGCGCACGGTGGCGATTGCGCGGCGCACCGCGGCGTGGAGATTGGTCGGCGCGACAGGGTCGGCACGCTCGCTCCCGAGCCGCTGCATCCGATCGACCAGCCGCGCGATACGGTCGACCTCGTCCGAGATCATCGTCGCGAGCGGCTTGTCCTTTTCGTCGAGCCGGCGCGCAATCAACTGCCCTGCGCCGCGGATCGCGGCGAGCGGATTCTTGATCTCGTGCGCGAGGATCGCCGGCGCGCGCAACGTCGTTTCCTCACGCCCGGCATCTGCGATCTCGCCCTGGCCGACCTCGGACAGCGTCATCACCCGCCACCCCGGATGGGAGGCGAGCGGCGAGACGGTAATGTTGACC
>CAMPIA010000082.1 GCA_946886175.1 uncultured Altererythrobacter sp. | reverse complement strand
CGGGCGCGAAGGGCACCGAGCCGCCGGCCGCGGTCGGCACCACCGTGCCGTCGTCCACCACGCGCTCGGCGCTCACTCCGCGCGCGGAGTAGCCCATGAACTCGCGCGGTTCGCCATTGACCACCCGGCCGCTCGCGGCGCCGGTCGGGCCGTCGGAGGCCGTCCAGCCCCAGATGTCTTGCGAATAGCCGATCCAGTCGTTGGGGTTGTCGGCGCCGTAGGCGCGCTGGCTCAGCGTGGCGCGGCGGCTGTTCTCGAAGTAATCGATGCCCTTGCCGCGCATGAATTCGTCCTGGATGCCGCGAAAATCGACCCAGACGTGGCTGTACTGGTGCCCGAACAGCGGCTCGAACTGGAGGTGCTCGTAGCCGTAGTAGGTGCCCCAGTCCTTCTCCAGGTTCGCCGCCCAGCCGGTGTCCCACGCCGCCTTGCCGACCGGATGCGTCGGCGAGCCGGCGGCGAGGATATAGACCAGCATGCCCTCGTTGTAGCCGACCCAGTCGTGCGGCTCGCATTGTCCGTTCGCGGCGCCTTCGGGCTTCCAGCCCATCGTGATCGCCTTGCCGCTCCCACCATTGCCCGAGGGCTTGTTGCAGTTCTCGCGCTGCGCCCAGGTCCAGTCGGTCCGGCCATAGATTTTTTCGGCGAGATCGCGGATTTCAGCCTCGACGGGCGTTTCCCGGTCGAAATAGCTTTGCGCGAACAACACCCCGCCGAGCAGCAGCGTGGTGTCCACGGTCGACAGCTCGGTCTGCTTGAAGCGCGTGCCGTCATCGTTCTGGAGAAAGTGGTAGAAGAACCCCTTGTAGCCGGTATTGCCGGCGGGTTCGGGGCCCTGTGGCGCATTCCAGTAGAATTCGAGGCAATCGCGCGTGCGCTCGGCCGCCGCATCTCGGGCGACATATCCCCGCTCGGCCCCGATGCCGTAGGCGGTCAGCGCGAACCCCGTCGCCGCGATCGAGGAGAACGGATTGCTCGGCCAGCGATCGGGCGCGAGGCAGCGCTCGGTGCCGGTGGTTTGCCAGAAATAGTCGAACGTGCGGCGGCTGAGATCCTCGGAGAAGGCGGCGCGTTCGGCCGCGGGCGCGGAAGCTTGGGCAACCGGTCCGGAGGTCGGAATCGCACATCCCGCGACGGCGGTGGCGGCGAAAAGGGCGGTGAGGCGCGCGGCGAAGGGCACGTTCGTCTCCTAGTTGATGCTGACAAAAATGGGCAAAAAAAGACCGCCGCGAACCACTGGGTTCGCGGCGGCCATTGGGAGATTAGAAGCTGAACCCGGCCGATACCTTCACGGTCCGCGGGGGCCCGTCGATGGCGAGGCTGTTGAAGTTGCGCTCGCCGGTCACCGAACTGAACGAGTTGTAGTTGCGATCGTTGAAGAGGTTGATGACGTCGGCGCGGACCCAGATCCGCGTTTCGTCCGACACGAACCTGAGCGGAATGTACTTGGTCAGCGACAGGTCCATCTGGCGATAGCCCCAGCGATCGCCGTTGCCCTCGGTCTCGATCGAGGAGACATCGCGCGATTGCGGATCACCCTCGACGAAGGTGAAGCGGGTCAGATAGCGCGGCGAAGCGATCTGGAACTTGCCGGACAGTACGAACCCGTGCGGGATATCGACCGTGCCCGCCATGACGAGACGATGTTTGCGTACGCCCGCCGAGCGCACGAACGGATAATCATCGAGGCTGGGGAAATCGAGCGAGAAGCTTTCGCCGAACTGCCGGTTCTCTTCCGCGAGGGTGTAGGTGTAAGTCGCGGTAAGGCTCCACGGCGAGGTCTGCGTGTACCGCTTGTTCAACTTCAGATAGCCCGAATCCGCAGTGGTTTCGAGACCGTTCGTGCCGATGATGATCGAACCGAACGGCCGCGGCGGATCGCCGAACGGAGCGCCCGGATTGCCGGTGTCGGGGAAGAAGCTGCCGTCGGGCCGCCGGTTCCCGAGCAGGTAGGCGAAGCCGTCCTTGCTCTCGACGTGCGAGTAGCCGACCTCGGCATCGAGCAGGTTGAAGCGACCGCGCAGACCTAGGCTGAACTGGTCCGAATAGGGAACCTTCAGATCATTGTTGATGAAGCGCAGTTCGCGGCCGGCGCCCGGAGGGGAGTTCGCGATCAGCATCTGGCGGCCTTCGGGCGTCAGATAGATCGGATCGAACGGGACGCAGGTGGGGCTCGGCGTGCAGGTGTTGTCCGGATCGCCGGTGATGAAGTTGAAGGTCCGGTTCGAGGCGAGGCCCTGCGCGATTTCCTGCTGGAGGAAATCGAACTGGTTGCGATCGTACGACCGGCCATAGCCGCCGAAGATTACGAAACGGCGCGCGTCGTCGAGCTCATAGCTGAACCCGATACGCGGCTGGATCGCGCCCATGAACGCCTCGCGTTCGGTTCCGGTCGAGATATAGTCGTTGATGTCGTAATTGGCGTTGATGAGGTTGGGATAGTTGTCCGGCCCCACCGCTGCGACCTGCTCGGGGTCGTGCGCGTAGTTGAGGAACGCCGGGGTCTCCTCGTAGTCCCAGCGCACGCCGAGGTTGAGCGTCAGCCGGTCGGTGACGTCCCAATCGTCCTGCGCGTAAATGCCGAACTGAAAATTTTCCGAGTTGATGTTGGGATCGCCCACGCCGTCCGGCGCGCTCAGTTCCACCCGGTAGGGTACCTGGTCGTTGAACGTCCCGCCGTTCGGGTTGAAACTGGTGTTGAAGGTGTAGATCGGGTTGACGCGGTTCCGCTGGAACGAGTTCAGGGTCACCCACTTGGCCTTGGCCCCGATCTTGATCGTGTGCCCTTCGAGGCCGGTATAGGTGAAGTCGTCCTGGACGAGCCAGCCCTTCTGGCCCTTGTCCTGGAAGTTGGTGCCACCACCGATACGCAGGATATCCCCCATGCGCGAGGTTCCGTCGGCGTTCTCGATGGTTGCGCGGAAGACGTAGTTGTCCTGGATCAGGAAGGGACGCGGGCCCCAGGTCACGTCTTCGTAAGAAACTTTGAAGTCGTTGATCCAGGTGTCTTCGGTGTGCTCCCAGCGCGCAAGGCCGCGCCATTCCTCGACCTTGGCGATCGTGCGCGTGGAGAACGCCGAGATGCCGCTGCCGAACGATTCACCCGATTCGTCGCGATACTTGACCGAGAACTCGAACAGATCCTTGATCGATGGCGAAAAGTCGATCTTACCGAAATAGAGGTTCTCGTTGAACTCCTCGCTGAACGAACCGAAGCTGTCCTGGTACTCGGCAGGGAAGTAGCTTACCGGCAAATCGAGCCCGGGGTTGACGCTGCGCGGCTCGACCCGGCGCTTGCCCTCATAGGTCACGAAGAAGTGCATGATGTCTTCGATGATCGGTCCGCCGAGCGCGCCGCCGAACTGAAGGTCTTTCGATGCGATCTTTTCGCCGTCGCGAAGTTCCTCCGGCGTCGCCTGACGGAAATCCTGATCGGTGTAGTCGATGAACCCCTCGCCGTGGAATTCATTGGTGCCCGACTTGGTGACCGCGGTGATCGCGACCGAGCTCACCTGGTCGAACTCAGCCTTGTAGTTCGAGCTGATCACCCGGTACTCGCCGATCGCGAGCTGCGGGAACGGGTTGCCCTGGGTCGAATCCTGGCCGGTGATGCCGTTCTTGAGGACATAGTCCTTCTGCCCGACGCCATCGATGAATACGTTGACCGTCCGACTGTTCTGCGCACCGCCCTGGAGGCGCGACTGCCCGGCCGAATTGGTGATGAACTGCACACCCGGCGCGAGGTCGGCGAAGGCGAGGAAGTTGCGGTTGTTCTGCGGCAGATGTTCGATCAGGCGCTGGCCGATGGTAATGCCGATCTCGCCGCCTTCCATTGTGCGGATACGGTCCGCGACGACGATGATCTCGTTCCCGGTCGCGGCCACCTGCTCCCCTTCGGGCACGGGCGCGGCCGCGGTAGCAACTTCGGCAAGATCGAAATCCAGCGCCGCGTCTTGCGCGACCGCAAGATCGAATTCATCGGTGCTCCGCACGCCTTGCGCGGTGGCGATCTCGAGACGGTAGGTGCCGGGACGCAGCGAGGCGAAGTTGTAATTGCCAGCCGCGTCGACCGAGGAGGTGCGGCGAATGCCGGTGTCGACCTCGACCGCGGTAACCTGCGTCACACCCTCCGCCCCGGTGATCCGGCCACCGAGGGAGGCGTTCGATTCCTGCGCATGCGCGGGCGCGGCCAGCGCCAGCGACATCGCGCCGCCGGCCACGCCGAGTGCGAGCGCTGCGGCAAGCTTGCGGCCGAAGCCCTCGTTACGGGTGCGAGTGTGGGTATGCGACATGTATTCCTCCCCATGACCGGCCGCACTCTCAGTGCGATCCGACGAAGCGCGTTAATGACCGCAGGCCCCTGACGGCCGGCGACCGAATCAATCTGTGCAAGGGTCTTGTAACCGGTTTCATATGGCCTGTATAGCCTGTGGCACAACGCCGAATCCGGCATAGGTATGCACAGCCCGGGCTCGCGCGGACCGCGAGGGGGCGCAGGGAGAGAATCATGATCAAGTCCGCCAACATCCTGTTTGCCGGTGTCGCGGCGCTGGCGCTCGCGGGGTGCGCGACGACCGCCCAGACTTCGACGCCGACCGCTGCCGCGAGCGCATCGCCCACCGCGGCGCCGATCGAGCCCGCACAGCCCGCCTGGGCGCAGCACGATCCCGAGATGGACGCCTTCATCGACGAGCTGATGGCGAAGATGACGCTGCAGGAGAAGGTCGGCCAGCTCACTCTGCTCACCAGCGACTGGGAATCGACCGGCCCGACCATGCGCGACGGGTATCAGAAGGATATCGCCGCGGGCCGCGTGGGCGCGATCTTCAATGCCTACACCGCCGAATACACCCGCCAGCTCCAGGAGATGGCAGTCGAGAACACGCGGCTCGGGATTCCCCTCCTGTTCGGCTACGACGTGATCCACGGCCACCGCACGATCTTCCCGATCTCGCTCGGCGAAGCGGCGAGCTGGGACATGGCGGCGATCGAGACATCCGCCCGCGTCTCGGCGGCGGAAGCCTCGGCCGAGGGCATCCACTGGACCTTCTCGCCGATGGTCGACGTGGCGCGCGACGCGCGCTGGGGCCGCATTTCCGAAGGCGCGGGCGAGGATGTGTTCCTCGGCAGCAAGATCGCCAAGGCCCGCGTGCGCGGATACCAGGGCGACGATCTGCGCGCGCTCGACACCGTGCTCGCGACCGCCAAGCACTTCGCCGCCTACGGCGCGGCGCAGGCCGGGCGCGACTACCACACCGTCGACATTTCCGAACGCACGCTGCGCGACGTCTATCTGCCGCCGTTCAAGGCCGCGGTCGACGCCGGGGTGGCGACCTTCATGACCTCGTTCAACGAATACGACGGCATCCCCGCCAGCGGCAGCAAGTTCCTGCTGACCGATGTGCTGCGCGGCGAATGGGGCTTCGACGGGTTCGTCGTCACCGACTATACCTCGATCAACGAGATGGTCCCGCACGGCTATTCGCGCGACCTCGCCCAGGCCGGCGAGCAGGCGTTGAACGCCGGGGTCGACATGGACATGCAGGGCGCGGTGTTCATGGAGAACCTCGCGCAATCGGTCGAGGAAGGCCGCGTCGACATGGCGCGGATCGACCAGGCCGTGCGGCGCATCCTCGAAATGAAATACCGCATCGGGCTGTTCGAGGATCCCTACCGCTATTCGGATGAGGCGCGCCAGGAAGCGACGCTCTACAAGCCCGAATTCCTCGCGGCGGCGCGCGATGTCGCGCGCAAGTCGATGGTCCTGCTCAAGAACGAGGGCGACGTCCTGCCGCTCGCCGCGAGCGCGGACCGGATCGCGCTGATCGGGCCGCTCGGCGACAGCAAGACCGACATGATCGGCAGCTGGTCCGCCGCCGGCGATCGCCAGACTCGCCCCGTCACCATCCTCGAAGGCTTGAAGGCCCGCGCCGGCGAAGGCGTCGCGGTCGAATACGCCAAGGGCGCCAGTTACGATTTCGACGCCGAAGGCAAGACCGACGGGTTCGCCGAAGCGCTGGCGCTGGCCGAGAAGTCCGACGTGATCGTCGCCGCAATGGGCGAGCGCTGGGACATGACCGGCGAGGCGGCGAGCCGCACCTCGCTCGACC
>CAMPIA010000081.1 GCA_946886175.1 uncultured Altererythrobacter sp. | reverse complement strand
ATGGCGCCAAGCTGCTGCTGGCCGAGGGCGCGGGTGCGAAGCTCGACCCCGATGGTATCGGCGCGGCCATCGACCCGATCCGCGACGACGTCCACCAGGTGCAGCCGCACGCGATCTCGGTGACGCAGGCGAGCGAATACGGGCGCTGCTATCGCCCCGAGGAACTCGCCGCGATCGGCGCGCTGGCCAAGGAACGCGGGCTCGGCTTCCATGTCGACGGCGCGCGCTTCGCCAATGCAGTCGCCTTCCTCGACTGCTCGCCCGCCGACGCCGTCGGCCCGGCCGACGCCTTGAGCTTCGGCTGCGTCAAGAACGGCGGGATGAGCGCAGAAGCGGTGGTGTTCTTCGATCCCGCGTCCGCCGACCTCGCGCGCTATCGCCGCAAGCGCGCCGGGCATTTGCAGTCGAAGGGCCGCTTCCTCGCCGCGCAAGTGCTGGCGATGCTCGAAGGCGACTTGTGGCTCGACAATGCCCGGGCGGCCAACGCCGCGGCGCGCGAGATCGGCGGGGCCTGCGGCGAGCGGCTGATGCATCCGGTCGAGGCGAACGAGCTGTTCGTGCGCCTGACCCCGGCCGAACGCGACGCTTTGCGCGGCCAGGGCTTCGGGTTCTACGACTGGGGCGCCGATGCCGCGCGCTTCGTCACCGCCTGGAACAGCGACCCCGCCGACGCGGCGGCGCTGGCGCGCGCGATCGCCGGTTTATGAACCGGGCCGAGGAGGGCGCTCCGCCGCACGCGCTGCTGCGGCCGGCGATCGTGCTCCCCTTCGTGCTCGTCGCGCTCATCTGGGGCTCGACCTGGTTCGTCATCACCGGCCAGATCGCCGAAGTGCCGCCGAGCTGGTCGGTCGCCTACCGCTTCGCGCTCGCGACCCCGGCGATGTTCGCGGTCGCGCTGGCGATGCGGCGCGGCCTGGCGATCGGCCGGGCCGGGCACCTGCTCGCTCTGGCGATCGGCCTCACGCAGTTCTGCGGCAACTTCAACTTCGTCTATCGGGCGGAGCTGCATCTGACCTCGGGCGTGGTGGCGGTGATGTTCGGGATGCTGATGGTGCCCAACGCACTGCTCGGCGCGTGGCTGCTCGGCCAGCGGGTGACGCCGCGGTTCCTCGCGGGCAGCGCGGTGGCGATCGCGGGCATCTCGCTGCTGCTGCTGCACGAAGCGCAGCTCTCGCCATTGGGAGGAAACGTCGTGCTCGGGGTGATGCTGGCGGCGGGCGGCATCCTCTCGGCCTCGATCGCCAACGTGATCCAGGCGAACGAGACCGGGCGCGTGCTGCCGATGGCGAGCCTGCTCGCCTGGTCGATGCTCTACGGAACCGGCTTCGACGTGGCGTTCGCCTGGTTCACCGCAGGCCCGCCGGTGTTTCCCGCCGCGCCGGCCTTCTGGGCCGGAACCGCCTGGCTCGCGATCGCGGGATCGGTGGTAACGTTCCCGCTCTACTACACCATCGTGCGCGAACTCGGCCCCGGCCGCGCGGCCTACAACGGGGTGCTGGTGATCGTGGTCGCGATGCTGATCTCGACGCTGGTCGAAGGCTATCAGTGGTCGCTGCTGGCGGCTGGCGGTGCGGTGCTCGGCATCTCCGGCATGATCCTCGCCCTGCGCGCGCGGCAAGTGTGATTGTTCACGCGGAGGCGCGGAGGCGCGGAGATGTGGTGAAGGCTGAGATGTTCGTCATCCCGCGAATGCGGGTCTCATTTGCACCGACATCATCTCAACGCCGCTTCGCGGGAACAGATCGACAGAAGATCGCGCGCAACCCCTCCGCGCCTCCGCGTCTCCGCGTGAATCAAACCAACGAAGCCAACCCCTCGCGAAACGTAGAATATCCTGGCCGCCAGCCGAGCACGCGCTTGGCCTTGCCGTTCGCGACGCGCCGGTTCTCGGCGTAGAATCCGCGCGCCATGGCCGACAGGCCCGCTTCGTCGATCGTCTGCAACGGCGGCGGCGCGCGGCCGAGCAGGCGGCACGCCTCCTCGATCACCGCGTTCTGGCTCGCCGGCAGGTCGTCGGCGAGGTTGTAGGCGCCCGCAGGCGCTCCATCGCCTGAAGCCAGCGCGGCGAGCACGCCCGCCACGATATCCTCGACATGCACCCGGCTGAAGACCTGATCCGGCAGATCGATCCGGTGCGCCTTGTCCGCGCGCACCCGGTCGAGCGCGCTGCGCCCCGGCCCGTAGATTCCCGGCAGGCGGAACACTCGCGCGCCGATCGCCAGCCACTCGGCATCGGCATGCGCGCGCGCCGCTCGCCGCCCGCCGCCCACGGGCGCGCTCTCGTCTGCCCACGCGCCGCCGGTATCGCCATAGACTCCGGTCGATGAGAGATAGCCGAGCCAGCGCCCGCCGCTGAGCAACCCACCGTAGGCCGCCAGCACATCGTCCTGCCCGCTCTCGCGCGCAGGCGGGACAGAAGACAGCACGTGCGTCGCCTGCGCCAGCGCGTGGCCCACCGCCTCGCGGTCAGCGAACGCCAGCGAGCCGTCGCGGCCGGTGCCCTCCACGCGCCACCCGCGCGCCTCCAGCGCGGCGGCGACACGTTTCGCGGTATAGCCCATGCCGAAAATGAACATTGTCGCCATATCGATGTTCTACCCGGTGGACGCGCGAGGGAAAGGACCTAGAAGCTGCCGCCATGGATATTGCTACCAACCCCACCACGCCCGACGGCAATCCCGAAATGGCCGACGCCGCGCCCGAACCGCAGCAGCCCGAGTTGATCCGGCGCGAGGATTACCGGCCCTTCGGCTGGCTGGTGCCCGAAATCGCGCTCGATTTCGACCTCGGCCTCGAAAGAACACGGATCACCGCGACGCTCTCGGTCGCGCGCAACCCGGCCGCCGATGCTACCGACATCACCGACACCATCCGCCTCAACGGCGACGGGCTGACCCCGGGCTCGGTCGCGATCGATGGCGATGCGGTGAACGACTGGTCGCTCGACGACGGCGACCTCGTGCTGCCGCTGCCCGGCGAAGCGCACGAGATTACGATCGAGACCGAGATCGACCCTTCGGCCAATTCGCAGCTCATGGGGCTCTACGCCTCGAACGGCATGCTCTGCACGCAGTGCGAGGCGGAGGGCTTCCGCCGGATAGCGTTCTTCCCCGACCGGCCCGACGTGCTCTCGATCTACCGCGTGCGGATGACGGGGCTGAAGTCGCTGTTCCCGGTGCTACTGTCGAACGGCAACAAGGTCGGCGAAGGCGAGGGCGAGGGCGGCGCGCACTGGGCCGAGTGGCACGACCCCTGGCCCAAGCCGAGCTATCTCTTCGCGCTCGTCGCGGGCGACCTGGTCGCCAATTCGGGCAGCTTCACCACCCGCTCGGGGCGCGAGGTCGCGCTCAACGTCTGGGTCCGCGCGGAGGATATCGCGCGCACCGACCACGCGCTCGAATCGCTCAAGCGGTCGATGAAGTGGGACGAGGACACGTTCGGCCGCGAATACGATCTCGATCTGTTCAACATCGTCGCGGTGGGCGATTTCAACATGGGGGCGATGGAGAACAAGGGCCTCAACGTATTCAACACCAAATACGTGCTCGCCGACCCGGAGACCGCGACCGACGGCGATTTCGACGCGATCGAGGGGGTGATCGGACACGAATATTTCCACAACTGGTCGGGCAACCGCGTGACCTGCCGCGACTGGTTCCAGCTGAGCCTCAAGGAAGGCTTCACCGTGCTGCGCGACCAGCTCTTCTCGCAGGACATGCAGGGCGAGGCGGTCAAGCGGATCGAGGACGTGCGCGTGCTGCGCTCGGTCCAGTTTCCCGAGGATTCGGGGCCGCTCGCGCATCCGATCCGGCCCGACAGCTTTCGTGAAATATCGAACTTCTACACCGCGACGGTGTACAACAAGGGGGCAGAGGTCATCCGCATGATGCGCACGATGGCCGGGCCCGAGGCGTTCCGCGCGGGCACCGATCTCTACTTCGACCGGCATGACGGCGAGGCGGCGACCTGCGAGGATTTCGTCACCGCGATGGAGGACGGCGCGGGGCTCGATCTCGAAAAGTTCCGCCTGTGGTATTCGCAGGCCGGCACGCCCAAGGTGTCGATCTCGCTGACCCACGAAGGCGATGTCGCGACGCTGACGCTCAGGCAGCAGGTGCCGCCGACCCCGGGGCAGCCGGCCAAGCATCCGATGCCGATCCCGCTCAAGCTCGCGCTGTTCGACCGCGCGAGCGGATCCCACGCGGGCGAACAGCTCGTCGTGTTCGACAGCGCCGAGAAGATAATCGCGTTCGAAGGCTTCGCCGAAGCGCCGGTGCTGTCGATCAACCGCGGCTTTTCCGCCCCCGTCTCGATCGAGCGCCATGTCCCGCGCGAGGATCTGGTGTTCCTCGCCGCGCGCGACGACGACGCCTTCGCGCGCGCCGAGGCGATGCAGGAACTCGTGGTCGGCTATCTCGTCGCCGCGGCCGGCGAAGGGCTCGACACGCGCGAGCAGAGCGCGGGGCGCGACGCGATTCGCGAGGCGCTGTCGTCGATTCTCGCGGATCCCGCGCTCGACGATCTCATGCGCGGCGAGCTCATGGTCCTGCCGGGCGAGACTTATCTCGCCGAACAGATGCTGGTTGCCGATCCGGGCCGCATCCGGGCCGAGCGCGAAGGGCTCAAGGCATGGCTGGCGGACGAACTCGGCGACGTCCTGCGCACGATCCACGCCCGTGCGAGCGAGGTGCCCTACAGCCTCGAGCGCGCGGCGCGGGGCGCGCGCAAGGTCAAGACGCTGGCGCTGTCCTACCTTGCCGCGGGCGATCCGCGGCGCGCGTCGGACATGGCGGCGGCGCAGTACGATGCGGCGGACAACATGACCGATCGCCAGGGCGCGCTGATGGTGCTCGCGGGGTTGCCCGGCGCGGCGAGCGCCGACCGGTTGGCCGATTTCTACCGCCGCTATCAGGGCAACCCGCTGGCGATCGACAAGTGGTTCGCGCTCCAGGCGAGTTCGCTCCATCCCGAAGTGCTCGACCATGTGAAGGCGCTGGCCGGACATCCCGATTTCACGCTCAAGAACCCCAATCGCGTGCGCTCGCTCTACATGCCGTTCACCGGCACCGCGCAGGGATTCCACGCGGCGAGCGGCGAAGGCTACCGCGTGATCGCCGACCTGATCCTCGCGCTCGATCCGATCAACGCGCAGACCGCGGCGCGATTCGTGCCCGCGCTCGGCCGCTGGCGGCGGATCGAGCCGGGCCGCGCGGCGCTGATGCGCGGCGAGCTCGAGCGGATCGCCGCCGCGCCCGGGCTCTCGCGCGACACCTCCGAACAGGTCGGGCGGTCGCTTGGCTGAAGCGCTCCAGGCGCGGGTGCTCGCGGGCGTGCCGCACGGGTTCATGACCCGGCGCGGCGGCGTCTCGACAGGCGTGGCCGCCGGGCTGCAGTGCGGCTTCGGTGCCGGCGACGATCCGGCGTCGGTGCGCGAGAACCGCCGGCTGGCCGCCGAAGCGGTCCTGCCCGGCGCCGCGCTGGTCGGGGTGCACCAGGTCCACTCGCCCGATGTCGCCGCCGTCGTCGATCCCTGGAGCGATGACGACCGCCCGCGCGCGGACGCGCTCGCGACCGGCAGGCCGGGCGTTCTGCTCGCCATCGTTACCGCCGACTGCGCCCCGGTGCTGCTTGCCGACCGCGCGGCGGGCGTGGTCGGCGCGGCACATGCCGGATGGCGCGGCGCGCACGGCGGGGTAATCGAGAACACCGTCGACGCGATGGTCGCGCTCGGCGCCGCGCGCGAGCGGATCGCGGCGGCGATCGGGCCGTGCATCGCGCAGCCGAGCTACGAGGTCGACGACGGCTTTCGCGCGCGGTTCGGCGACGGTGACGCGCGCTTCTTCGCACCGGGCCCACCGGGGCACTGGCAGTTCGATCTGCCCGGCTATGTCGCACTGCGGCTGCGATCGGCGGGCGTGGAAACGGTCGAAGCGCTGGGCTGCGACACGTACGCCGATCCCGAGCGGTTCTATTCCTACCGCCGCGCCACACATCGCGGCGAGGCGAATTACGGGCGGCTGATCTCGCTCGTCGCGCTCGGCGGGTAACCCTTCCGCCGTCCGAAAAAGGCGGTTGGCAGCACCGGCTTTCGCAGCTACAGGCCGCGCAAACCG
>CAMPIA010000080.1 GCA_946886175.1 uncultured Altererythrobacter sp. | reverse complement strand
TGGCCGCGGGCATGGCGGTGATGGATGCGGTCGCCAACGACGAGTTCCTCGCCGAGGTGACCGACAAGGGCGAGCGGCTGCGCAGCCGTCTCGAACAGTTCATCGGCAACTATCCCGAGCTGTTCGAGCTCGTGCGCGGCAAAGGCCTGATGCTCGGGATCAAGATGAAGGTCGAGAGCCGGCCGTTCTACACGCACCTGCGCGACAACCACCAGCTGCTCACCGTGGCAGCAGGCGACAACACCTTGCGCGTGCTCCCGCCGCTGGTGGCGGGCGAGGCCGAGTTCGACGAGTTCTTCGACAAACTGTCGGCCGGCGCGGCGGACTACCGGGTGCCCGAGGCGGCCTGATGGCGCCGCGCCATTTCCTCGACCTGTCGGACGCGGGGACCGATGCGATCGCGGCGATGATCGACGACGCGCAGCAGCGCAAGGCGGCGCGCGCGGGCTGGCCCAAGGGTCGGCCCGATGCCGACGCGCCGCTCGCGGGCCATGTGCTGGCGATGGTGTTCGAAAAGAACTCGACCCGCACCCGGGTCAGCTTCGACATCGCGATGCGCCAGCTCGGCGGCTCCGCGCTGATGCTCGATTCGGCCTCGAGCCAGCTCGGCCGCGGCGAATCGATCGCCGATACCGCGCGCGTGCTCAGCCGCATGGCCGATGCGATCATGCTGCGCACGGACGATCACGCAAAGGCGGAGGAAATGGCGCGTCACGCCAGCGTGCCGGTGATCAACGGGCTGACCGACCGCTCGCATCCGTGCCAGATCGTCGCCGATCTCCTCACCGTGATCGAGCAGCGCAAGCCGCTTCCCGGGCTCGAACTCGCCTGGTTCGGCGACGGCAACAACGTGCTGAACTCGATCCTCGAGGCGGCCGGATTGTTCAGGTTCAACGTCCGCGTCGCGACCCCCGAGGGTTACCAGCCCGAGGCGGAGTTCGTGGCCATGGCGCGCGAGGCCGGGGCACAGGTGACGCTCGGCAACGACGCCGCCGAAGCGGCCACGGGGGCCGACGTGATCGTCACCGACACCTGGGTTTCGATGGGGCAGGACCACGCGCACAACAAGCTCGCGGCGATGGCCCCCTTCCAGGTCGACGAAGCGCTGATGGCGCGGGCGAAGCCCGACGCGCGTTTCCTCCACTGCCTGCCCGCGCACGTGGGCGAGGAAGTGAGCCAGGGTGTGTTCGAGGGCCCGCAGTCGATCGTATTCGACGAGGCGGAGAACCGGATACACGCGCAGAAATCGATCCTGCTCTGGTGCTTCGGAAAGCTCTGAACCGGCAACGCCTTTCTTTCTCGGGCCCTGCCCCCATATTCGGCGCATGACCGAACAGGCCGAAACCTATTGCGACGAACTGCTGGGCTTTACGATCCCCAGCCGCAATGCGCGCGGCAAGGCCGTGCGGCTCGACCGCACGATCGACGAGATCCTCGCAGCGCACGACTATCCGCCCGCGATCACGCATCTGCTGGCCGAAGCGCTGGTGCTGGCAGCCCTGATCGGCGGGTTGCTGAAGCACGAGAGCGGGCAATTGACGATGCAGGCGCAGACCGAGGCCGGCGTGGTCCGCCTGCTGGTGTGCGATTATCGCGCCGGCGCGCTGCGCGGCTATGTCGACTTCGACCAAGAACGGCTCGCCGAACTCGGCGCGAATCCCTCGCTCTATGCGCTCTTCGGCAAGGGCTATCTCGCGATCACATTCGACATGGCGGACGGCAAGGGGCGATATCAGGGGATCGTCCCGCTCGAGGGCGAATCGCTGGCGGAAGCGTGCGAGACGTATTTCGCTCAGTCGGAGCAGGTGCCGACGCTGATCAGGGTCGGCGCCAACGCCGGCGGCGACGGCTGCGTGGCGGGCGGGGTGCTCGTGCAGCATCTCCCCGAAGGCGAAGAAGGCCGCGAGCGGCTCCATGCGCAGGTGGACCATCCCGAGTGGGAGCATGTCGCGGTGCTCGCGGGAAGCACGCGGCACGACGAGTTGGTCGACGACGGGCTGTCGCTCGAAGCGCTCGTCTGGCGGCTGTTCCACGAGGAAAGCGAAGTCCGGATCCAGTCCGGGCCGCCCCTCGCCCGCGGATGCCGCTGTTCGATCGAGCACTACGAGCAGGTGATCGCGCGCTTCCCCGAAGCGGATCGGGCCGAGATGCGCGACGACGAGGGAAGAATCCTCGTCGATTGCGCGTTCTGTTCGAAAGTGTTCGAAATCAAAGCCTGAACGGCCTGTCGTGTATGTGCAACGACTTGTCGTTCGAATGATGCTAGTGGGAATCGCCAAATGGAAACGTTCGGAGATCGAAGAATGCGGAAGATGGGCAAGGCAGCGCTCGGCCCGGCGATGACCGCCGCGGTCGCGTTTGGCGCCCTGATGGCTCCGGCGGCGGCGCAGGCGCCCGGCTTGGCGATGCTCGACGGGCTCAGCCCGGGCCAATGGCAATTGCGCTTTCGCGATGGCAGCCCGCCGAAGAAGATTTGCATCCGCAACGGGCGCGAGCTGATCCAGCTGCGCCATCCGCGCAACGATTGCTCGCGCTATGTCGTCGAGGACGGCGCCAGCGAGGTAACCGTCCAGTACACCTGCAAGGGCAGCAATTACGGCCGCACCAGCATCCGGCGCGAGAGCGCCTCGCTGGCGCAGGTCGAGAGCCAGGGCATCGCCGGCGGACTGCCGTTCCAGTTCTCGGCCGAAGCGCGTCGGACCGGAGCGTGCTCCTGATCCCGCCGGCGCATCGTGTCCACGCTTTCGATTGCCCCCACCCGGGATTCGCCCTAGCCCGAGGGCATGGGATCGGACACCGATAACGGGGCCAACGCCGCCGTCGTATTGCTATCCGGGGGGCTCGACTCGATGGTCGCGGCCGCGCTGGCGCGCGAGCGCGGGTTCGCGCTCTATGCCCTGACGGTCGACTATGGCCAGCGCCACCGGATCGAGATCGAGGCCGCGCACAGGATCGCCACCATGCTCGCGTGCGAGCGCCATGTCGTGCTGCCGCTCGACTTGCGGGCGTTCGGCGGCTCGGCCCTGACCGACGACATCGCCGTGCCGACCGGAGGGGTGGGCGGCGACATTCCGGTAACTTACGTGCCGGCGCGCAACATCGTCTTCCTCTCGCTGACGCTCGCGTGGGCCGAAGCGGTGGGCGCGCGCGACATCTTCATCGGGGTGAACGCGCTCGACTATTCGGGATACCCCGATTGCCGCCCGGAGTTCATCGCCGCGTTCGAGCATATGGCGCGCCTCGGAACCAAGGCCGGGGTCGAGGGGCAAGGGGTGACGATCCAGGCGCCGTTGCAGCACATGACCAAGGCGCAGATCGCGGCGGAAGCCGCGCGGCTCGGGCTCGACACCGGGCTCAGCTGGTCGTGCTACGCACCGGGTGCGGATGGGTTGGCCTGCGGGGTATGCGACAGCTGCCGCTTGCGGCAGAAGGGCTTCGCGCAAGCCGGGATAGAGGACGGGATCAGGTATGAACGACACGCTGACTGAGGCGCCTGTGCCTTCGGCAGGACCGGCGCCGGCCGCCGACAAGGTTTCGGCCTATAGCTGGTACGCGCTCGGCGTTCTGGTGCTGATCTACATCCTCAATTTCATCGATCGGCAGATTCTTTCGATCCTGGCCAACGATATCAAGGCCGACCTCGGGGTGGAGGACGACTATCTCGGCTTCCTCTACGGCACTGCGTTCGCGGTCTTTTACGCATTGTTCGGTATTCCGCTCGGGAAGCTCGCCGACAGCTGGAAGCGCGTCCGGCTGATGAGCCTCGGCCTCGCGCTGTGGTCGGCGATGACGGCGCTTTCGGGGTTCGCGCGCGACGCCAGCACGCTCACTGTCGCCCGGATCGGTGTCGGGGTGGGCGAAGCGACCGCCAGCCCGGCCGCCTATTCGCTCATTTCCGACTGGTTTCCCGCGCGGCTGCGTGCGACCGCGCTCGCGATCTATTCGTCCGGCCTCTACCTCGGCGGCGGCATTTCGCTGCTGATCGGCGGGCTCGTGGTCGAAAACTGGAACGCCGCCTATCCCGATGGCGGCCCGCTGGGCCTGGCGGGATGGCAGGCGGCGTTCCTCGCGGTGGGCGTGCCCGGCCTGCTGCTGGCTCTGTGGATCCTGACGCTGCGCGAGCCGGTGCGCGGCGCGATCGACGGATTGCCGACGCCCGAGGATCCACGGCCGTTCCATGGCTTCATGCAGGAACTGCTGCAGGTCATCCCGCCGTTCACTTTGGTCGGCGCGGCGATGCGCGGACTTCCCGCGCTGGCGACCAACCTTGTCGGCGCGGCGGTGTTCGCCGCGCTCGCACTATGGTTGTCGTCGAGCGTGCCCGCGACTTCCAACTTGGTCGCGGGCGTGTCCGACCAGTGGCTGTTCCTCGGTGTCGGGTATTACGCAGTGTTCAGCTGGGCGATGTCGCTCCGTTCGCGCGACCTGCCGACGTTTCGGCTCACCTGGGGGTCGCCCGCGTTTCTCACCGTCGTGCTCGGCTACGGCACGATCGCCTTCGTCGCCTATTCCGCCGCCTATTGGGGCGCGCCCTATGCCGAACGCGCGCTCGGCGCCGACAAGAGCGACCTCGGCTGGTTCCTCGGCGCGCCCTCGGCGGTTGCCGGGTTCCTGGGGGTCATCGTCGGCGGGCGCGTGGCCGACTACCTGCTCGAACGCCGCCCGACCGGGCGCATCCTGGTTGTGATGTTCGGATTGCTGACGACCGTTCCGCCGCTGGTGGTCGCGTTCACCACCGACAGCCTGCCGGTGTTCTATATCGCCAGCTTCTTCGCGCAGATGCTGTCCGCCTCGGCGCTCGGCGCGGCGGCAGCGACCAGCCAGGCGCTCGTCCTCCCGCGCATGCGCGGCCTTGCGACGGCGACTTTCTTCCTCGCGACCACGCTGATCGGGCTGGGGATCGGGCCGTTCATGGCGGGCTACGTCTCGGCCATCAACGGCGACGACCTGTCCACCGGCATGATGAGCACGCTGGTGGTGGTGCCGGCCGGATTCGTCTTGCTGCTCGCCGCGCTCAAGCTGGTCCCCGCGGCGGCGGCGAGCGTTGTAGAACGCGCGCGCGCCGCCGGCGAGAACCTGCCCTGACGAAACGTTAGGAGCCGGCCTCAACCGCGCTCGAGCACCCCACAGGCGATCCGCGAACCGGCGTCGCCGGTGGGGTCGGTGCGATAGTCGTCGGGATCGGCGTGGATCATGACCGCGGTCCCGTCGGCATCGAACAGCGAATCGATCGCGCTGCCGGACTCCGCATCGAGAGCGACCGTCGTCGAGACCGTGCCGTCCGCGCCGACCACCAGGTTGGGCAAGTCGCCCAGGTGGCTGCCGGCGGGATTCTCGCGTCCGTGTTCGCGGTCCGCGGGATTGAGATGGCCATCGGCCGAAGTGAAGTCCGGAGCAGCGCACTGTCCGGTCGTATGAAGATGGAAGCCGTGCGTGCCTTCGGGAATGCCGGTCACATCGATCCGGAGCGACAACGCACCCCCATCGGAGAGGAGCTCCACCGTCCCGGCGGAGGCGCCGTCGGCCAGCGCAAGCGCTGCCGATCCCAGCATGTCCGGCGATGAAGCGGCGCCTGCGACATCCTCCGCTGCGGCGGTCTGCGCGGATGCGTCTTGCGTCGGCGCGGCGTCGTCCTGGGCGGGAGAGCAGCCGGGGAGCGCAGCTACGGCGGCGAGGGTCACGGGAAGGGCTAGGCGGATCATGAACGGCTCCTGTGTTGCGAACGTCATGACCCTAACGAAAAAGGGGCCGGATTGCTCCGGCCCCTCTCTCTAAAGTTATCGCTGTCGCGAAACTTACATGCCCGAACCCGGACCGTAGGTGATTTCCACCCGGCGGTTCTGGAGTTCGCGAACGCCGTCGGCGGTCGGAACGCGGGGCATCGATTCGCCGAACGCTTCGCTCGAGATCCGGGCATCGGGGACGCCACGGCCGCCGAGGTACGAGCGGACCGAAGCGTTCCGGCGCTCGGCCAGGCCTTCGTTGTACGTGACCGTACCCGAACGGTCGGTGTGACCGGCGAGCATAACCGCGGCGGTGCCGCAGTTGGTGTACGCCGACACCGCGTTGTCGAGAATGGTCGCTGCCTCGGGCGTGATGTCCGACTTGTCCCACTCGAAGAACACGATGTACGGGCCCTTGTTGCACACCGGCGGAGGC
>CAMPIA010000079.1 GCA_946886175.1 uncultured Altererythrobacter sp. | reverse complement strand
AGCTCGATCTACATGGCTTCGCCGATCCTGATCTGGCTCGGGGTGACTTCGGACAGCTTCGTGCCGCAGGAATCGGCCGCCGACCGGCAGGACAAGATCGCCCGCGGCGAGGTCTGACGCCTCGGCGCCCTAGACGAAGTTGTCGTAGCGCCGGGCGAGCTCGGCCGCGTGGGTCGGCCAGCCGAATCGTTCGACCGTCGCCGCCACCCGCTCGCGCGGGGGCGGATCGGCGAACAGCTTGCGCAGCGCCGCGGCGATGCTCTCGATCCGGCGCGGCACGATGCACCCGGCGTCCGGCGTGGTCACCAGTTCGCGCGCGCCGCCCGCATCGGAGATGACGATGGGCGTGCCGCAAGCGAGCGCCTCGACCCAGGCGTTGGCGAGGCCCTCCTTCCTCGAAGGCAGCGCCATCGCGTCGGCGGCGGAGAGGACCACCGGCAGCAGGTCGTGATCGACCGAGCCCAGAAAGTGCACCCGCTCGGCGATTCCGAGATCGGCGGCGAGTGCGCGCAAGTGCTGTTCGTCCTCGCCCTTGCCGACCAGCAGCAGCCGCGCGCCCGGAATGCCGGCGATCGCGCCGATCACCAGATCCTGGCCCTTGCGGTCGATCAGCGCGCCCACCGTGGCGACGATCTTGTCGCTTTCGCCGAGCGGAATGCCGAGCTGTTCGCCGAGCCGCGCCCGCAGCCCCGCATGCGCAAGCGGGCGGAAGCGGTCGCGGTCGAGCCCGGTGTAGTGCACCGCGATCTTGCCCGGCGGCATGCCGAGCGCCGCCATGTCGCCGGCCAGCGCGTGCGACACCGCCAGCAACCCGCGTGCGCCGTGCGCCGCATCCAGCATCTGTTCGCGCGCGAAGCCCTTCGCGCCCCAATAGGCGATGTCCGATCCGCGCGCCTTGATCGCATGGGGCAGGCCGAGCTGGCCGGCGATCCACGCCGCAGCGGGGCCGTCGGGATAGAAGAACTGCGCATCGACGAGGTCGAACGGCGCCTGCTCGTGCAGCCGGCGGGCGAGCGGGAGCACGGCGCGGGCGATCATCGCGGGATTGATCCGCCCGCCCATGCGCGGGATCAGCAGATAGCTCGGCCGGTGCACCTGAACCCCGTGCTCGATCCCGTCGACCGCGGCGGCCGCGAGCGCGCGGTAGCGCCCGAGCGCGAGCGGGGGGATGCCGATCGGGTTGATCACCGTGACCTCCCAGTCGTCGCGCGCACCGAGCGCCTCGAGCGAGCGGGCGACGAAAGTGCCGAACTGCGGCGTGCAGGCGTTGGGGTAGAGCGTCGAAAGCGAAAGCAGCCGTTTGGGGCGTGTGCTCACAGCTTGCGCACCAGCATCTCGGCGACCGCGATCCAGGGCGGCGATTCGACGACCTGCTGCTTATGCCCCGCGCCGGGCGGGAGCAGGCCCACGAGGCTGCCCTGGCGGTCGATCAGACGCCCGAAGGCGAAGCGCCCGCCCTTGCGCGGGACCAGCACGTCGCGATTGACCGCGCGGCCTGCGTCGGCGGGGTCGAGCTGCCGCAGCCAGAGCTGATCGCCCGCGAGGTAGGGCCCGGCCGGGGCTTCCACCGCGAGCACGATCAGCGGTGCGCCGCCGCCGAGCTCGGTGGGCGCAATCGCGTCGCGCGGGCGGGCGAGCGCCTCGGCGCCGGCCGCGCCGAGCGTGGCGACGATTTGCGGATGGCTGGATTTGTCCGAGCGCACGAGCGCTTCGGGATCGATATCGAGCGCGGCGCCGATGCGGTCCATCCACTTGATCGAGAGATTGCGCATGCCGGTTTCGAGCCGCCCGATCGTCTGCGCGGTGGTCGGCGGATCGCACGCTTCGGCGAGGTCGGCGAGGGTCCAACCCTTTTCCTTGCGGATATCGCGAATGCGGTTGATCACGGCGCTCTCCAGATAACCGATATGGTTTTCACTTTCCTACAAGCATGTCGTTTTGGCAAGCGGTGATTCGCACATGCTCAGGAGGACACGATGCCGCGCAAGCTAGCCGAACGGGAATTGACCGAAGAAGGGCCGCGCCGCGGCGGCACCGCGAAGGGGAAGCGCCGCACGGTGACGGTCAACCTCGCCGAATCGCCGCTCGCCTGGCTCCACGCGCGCGGCCATCTCGACGATCGCCTGTTCGGCGCGGGCGAACGGCTGCGCGCCGACTACGAACGCGCACTGCTCGGGCCGAACGTGACGATGCGGTGGGATGCGGTGCGGATCAAGGCCCAGCGCGGGCAGGAGGGTGGGGCGGGGCTCAACCCGACCGAGCGCCAGATCGCCGCCAAACAGCGCTTCCACGGCGCCATCGCGCAGGCCGGCAAGGGGCTGGAAGATATCCTCTGGCGCGTGGTTTGCGGTTGCGAAACCCTGCCCGACGCCGAACGCGCGCTCGCCTGGCCCGCGCGCAGCGGCAAGCTGGTGCTCCGGATCGCGCTCGAACGGGTGGCGGATTTCTACCGGATCGGGTGACGCGCCGGAACATTGCGCGCCAACAACCCTTCCTTCGGGGAGAAAGGAATGTTCCCATGAAACTCTACTACGCGCCCGGCGCATGCAGCCTTGCCGCGCACATCGCCCTGGTCGAAAGCGGCCAGGACTATGAAAAGACCAAGGTCGATCTGTCGAAGCATCAGACCGAGGACGGCGAGGATTTCTACAAGATCAGTCCGCGCGGCTACGTCCCGGCGGTCGAGTCCGACGATTTCGACCTGCTGACCGAGAACCCCGCCGTCCTCGCCTATGTCGCCGACAGGACGGGAACCTTGCCCGCCGGCTCCGATCTCTACCGGCTGCTCGAATGGATCGGCTTTATCGGCACCGAGCTTCACGGCGGCTATCACCCGCTGTTCGGCAACGACACCGACGAGCGGCAGGCGAAAGCGAAGGTTGCGCTCGCCAAGAAGTATCGGCTGACCGCGGAACTGATGAAGGGCGAGGACTGGCTCGTGGGCGATGGGCCGACCGTGGCCGACAACTATCTGTTCGTAACGCTGCTCTGGGCAAAGAAGTTCGGGGTCGAGCTCCCCGAGGAGATCAAGGACTATCGCCGGCAGAACCTGGAGCGCGTTTCGGTGAAGAAGGCGATGGCCGAGGAGGGCCTGGGTTAACCCTCGACCAGCTCTGCCAGCGCCAGCCAGCGCTCCTCCGCCGCATCCTTCTCGGCGCGCGCGTTTTCGATGCCTTTGCTGATGTTGGCGAACTTCTGCGGGTCGCGGGCATAGAGCTCCGGGTCGGCGAGAATTTCCTCGCCGCGCGCGATCGCGCTTTCCAGCTCCTCGATCCGCGCGGGCAGCAGTTCGTAGTCGCGCTGATCCTTGTAGGTGAGCTTGCCGGGTTTCGGCGGGGGCGAGGCGTTCGTCGCCCTGGGCTGCGCCCCTCCGCCATCGCTGCGCGATGATGCCGCTCCCCGCGACGGGGAGGATCGCTCGCGCCGCTTGGCGTCCCAGTCCTCGTAGCCGCCCGCGACGATGTCGACGAAGCCGCTGCCGTCGAGGCCGAGCGTGAGCGTGACCGTGCGGTCGAGGAAATCGCGGTCGTGGCTGACGATGAGCACAGTGCCTTCGTAGTCGGCGATCACTTCCTGCAGCAGGTCGAGCGTTTCGAGGTCGAGATCGTTGGTCGGCTCGTCGAGCACCAGCAGGTTCGACTTGCGGGCGAATTCGCGCGCCAGCAGCAGCCGGCTGCGCTCGCCGCCCGACATGATGCCGACCTTGGTATCGACGACGCCGGGATCGAACAGGAATTCCTTGAGATAGCCCTGCACGTGTTTGCGGTGCCCGCGCACGTCGATCCAGTCGCCGCCCTCGGCGAGCACCTCGCGCACGGTCTTGTCGCCTTCGAGCAAGCTGCGCTGCTGATCGATCATCACCCCGGTGAGCTTCTTCGAGATCTCGACCGTGCCCGTGTCGGGTTCGATCTCGCCGGTCAGCAGCTTGAGCAGCGTCGTCTTGCCCGCGCCGTTCGCGCCGACCACGCCGATCCGGTCGCCGCGCTGAATGCGCAGCGTGAAGTCGCGGATGATCCGGCGCTCGCCAAACGACTTGCTGACCCCCTCCGCCACGATCACCGACTTCGACTTGAACTCATCGTCGCTCGCGAGGCCGAGCTTGGCGGTCCCCTTGGGCGCGATCATCGCCGCGCGCTGGGCGCGCATCTGCCACAGCTTCTCGAGCCGGCCCTGGTTGCGCTTGCGCCGCGCGGTCACCCCGCGTTCGAGCCAGTGCGCCTCGAGCTTGAGCCGTGCGTCGAGCTTTTCCGCCGCGCGCGCTTCCTCGGCGTAGACCGCCTCCTCCCACGCCTCGTAGCCGCCGAAGCCGATTTCCTTGCGCCGCAAGCCGCCGCGGTCGAGCCAGATCGTGGCGCGGGTCAGGCGCTTCAAAAACGTGCGGTCGTGGCTGATCGCGACGAATGCGCCCTTGTAGCGGTCGAGCCAGCCTTCGAGCCAGTCGATCGCCGCGAGGTCGAGGTGGTTGGTCGGCTCGTCCATCAGCAGCAGGTCGGGTTCCTGCGCGAGCGCCTTGGCGATCGCCGCGCGGCGCTTCTCGCCGCCGCTCGCGCCGCTGGCGGGCGTCGCCATGTCGATGCCGAGTTGGCCCGCGATCGCCTCGACCTCGTGCTCGGCCGGCGCGTGCGGGCCGCGCAGCGCGAAGTCCATCAGCGTCTGGCAGCCGGAAAAGTCGGGGTCCTGCTCCAGCACCACGATCCGCGTGCCCGGTTTGATCTTGCGCAGGCCCCGGTCGGCCTCGATCTCGCCTTCGATCAGCCGGAACAGCGTGGTCTTGCCCGCGCCGTTGCGCCCGATCAGCGCCAGCCGGTCGCGCGGGCCCACGTGCAGGTCGATGCCGCCGCTGCCCTGGTCGGGCCCGCCGAACAGCCAGCGGCCGCCCTGTTGCAGGCCGAGGCCTTCCCAGCTGAGTATCGGAGGTTGCGCCATGAGGCGCGCCGGTTAGGCGAGGGCGGGCCGCGCGGCAAGCACCTCTACCGCCGTCATTGCGAGCGAAGCGAAGCAATCCATGGACCCGAGGGCTCCGCCCTCCGCGGCCGCTGTGGCTCGTACGGGCTTCGCACCTTGGATTGCCGCGCCGGCTGCGGCGGCTCGCAATGACGGATCAGGGATTAGCCGCCTTCTCCGCCGCCACCATCGCCGCCACGCTTTCGAGCAGGGCGGGCGCGTCGTAAACGATCCCGTCCTTGATCGTCCAGCGCACCCCGCCGACCGTTTCCAGCACGTTGGTCTCGCGGTTGAGCCGCTTGTGGCCGGTGCCGTAGAGGACCTTCAGATTGTCGAGCGGGTTTTCGGGCACGATCACCAGATCGGCCAGCTTGCCCGCCGCGATCCGGCCCATCGGCGGCTCGATGCCCTTGGGCTCGTAGATTTCGCGCGCGCCGTTGATCGTTGCCGCCTGGATCACTTCGAGCGGGCTCAGCCCCGCCTCGCGCAGCATTTCCAGTTCGCCGATATAGGCGAAGCCCCAGGTCTGGTAGATATAGCCCGGGTCCGACCCGGCGGTGACGCGGCCGCCCTCGTTCTTGAACTCGTTGGTCAGCCGCATCCACGGGGCGTAGAAATGCCGCCACGCGACTTCGTCCTCGGTCGACCAGTCGTGATAGTAGCTGCCGTGGTTGGTCAGGCTCGGCTCGTAGAAGTTCATCAGCGAAGGCAGCGTGTACTTCTCGTGCCATTCGAGCGTGCGCGCGCGCATCACGTCGCGGCTGGCGGAATAGATGTTGAAAGTGGGGCTCAGCGTCACCCCGCTCTCGACCAGGAAATCGACGTATTCGTCCCACTCCTCGCTGCCCGGCTCGACGATCTCGTCGGCGATCCGCGCGGCCCAGCCGAACCGGTCCTGCTCGTTCATGTAATTGTAGCCCGCCGGATATTCGGGGACGACGCCGTCTTCCAGCAGGCTCTCGAAATGGCCGTAGAAGTGCGTCACCCCGTCGAGCCCGAGTTCGACCGCCTTGCGCGCGTTGACCTGCGCCACGCCCGTCTGCGCCAGATGCGCCACGGTGCCGAGGCCCTGCTGGTCCGCCTCGTCGAGTGCGGCGGCCAGCACCGCGGGCGTTTCGGTGTTGAAGAACTTCGCCCCGTGATAGCCGGCTGCCTTGATCCAGCGGACCCATTCGCGGGCTTTCTCCGGCGTGTCGGGCGTGCCGCCGTCCCACTTGTCGCCGAACGCGGCGTAGGGGATCAGCCGCG
>CAMPIA010000078.1 GCA_946886175.1 uncultured Altererythrobacter sp. | reverse complement strand
GTAAACCGCCGGATCGTCCCACGCGAGCGCACCGAGATCGACCTCGATCCCGCGCTTTTCGAGTAGCTGCACCGCCTTCTGCAGCACAGACAGCGTCTTCAGCCCGAGGAAGTCGAACTTGACCAGGCCGGAGCTTTCGACGTGCTTCATGTCGAACTGCGTGACCGGCATGTCCGAACGCGGATCGCGATACAGCGGCACGAGCTGCGCCAGCGGGCGGTCGCCGATCACCACGCCGGCCGCGTGGGTCGAGCTGTTGCGGGGGAAACCTTCGAGCTGCATCGCGAGATCGACCAGCCGCTTCACGTCGTTGTCGTTGTCGTACTCGCGGCGGAAATCGGCCGCGCCGTTCAATGCGCGCGGCAGCGTCCACGGGTCGGTCGGGTGGTTGGGGATCATCTTGCACAGCCGGTCGACCTGGCCGTAGCTCATCTGCAGGATCCGCCCGCAATCGCGCAGAACCGCGCGCGCCTTCAATTTACCGAAGGTGATGATCTGCGCGACGTGGTCGTGCCCGTACTTGCGCTGGACGTAGCGGATCACTTCGCCGCGGCGGGTTTCGCAGAAGTCGATGTCGAAGTCGGGCATCGAAACGCGTTCGGGGTTGAGGAAGCGTTCGAACAGCAGGCCCAGCCGCAGCGGGTCGAGATCGGTAATGGTCAGCGACCAGGCGACGACCGAACCCGCGCCCGAACCACGCCCCGGCCCCACCGGAATACCCTGCTCCTTCGCCCACTTGATGAAGTCGGCAACGATCAGGAAGTAGCCGGGAAAGCCCATCCCGACGATAATCTCGACCTCGAACTCGAGACGATCGAAATAGGTCTTGCGCTCCTCCTCGCTCAGCCCATCGTAGGCCGCAAGACGCGCCTCGAGCCCCTTGCGTGCGTCCTCGGCGAGCATCCGCGCCTCGCCCTCGAGATCGCCCGCGAGGCTGGGGAGGATCGGGTCGCGGTTGGGCGGCGCGTAGGCGCAGCGTTGCGCGATCACGAGAGTGTTGGCGGTCGCCTCGGGCAGATCGTCGAACGTCTCGGCCATTGCGTCGGCGGGCTTGACCCAGGCCTCGCGGTTCGAGCGAACGCGCTCCTCGGCATCGATATGGGTCGAGCCGGCGATGCACAGCATGGCGTCGTGCGCGGCGTACATATGCGCCTCGGCGAAATTGGCCGGGTTGGTCGCGACCAGCGGCAGGTCGCGGCCGTAGGCGAGATCGACCAGCGCGCCCTCTGCTGCGTCCTCCACCGCGTTGCCGCGGCGCGCGAGTTCGACGTAGAGCCGCTGCGGGAACAGCGTCTGTAGCCGGTCGAGCAGCGCCTCGGCATGATCGTGCTGCCCTTCGGCCACCAGCCGCGCCAGCGCGCCCTCGCTCGCTCCGGTGAGCGCGACAATGCCCTCGGTGCGCCCTTCGAGGTCGGCGATCGCGACGTGGGGTTCGAGTTCGAGCGGTCGCTCGAGATGCGCCTTGCTGACGAGGTGGCACAGATTGTCGTATCCCGCCTCGTCCTGCGCATAGAGCGGCAGATAATCGACCTGCTTGCCATCCGCATCACGCGCCACGCCGAGCAGCGCGCCGACGATCGGCTGCACCCCCTCGTCGAGGCACGCCTTGGCGAACATCACCGCACCGTAGAGCCCGTTGCGGTCGCAGATCGCGATCGCGGGAAAGCGGCGCTCCTTCGCCAGCTTGGCGATCGCCTTGGGATCGATCGCCCCCTCGAGCATCGAGTACGAAGAGATCACGCGCAGGGGTACGAACGGGGCGAAGGGCATGGGCGCAATATGCGGACCAAGGCGAGATTCGCCAAGGCTGCAGGGCCCGCTATCCCCTCACTTCGTCATTGCGAGCCGCGAAGCGGCACGGCAATCCAAGGACCGCCGTCCGCCAGGTGCATGACCGCTGCGATGGAGGTGAGCGGCCGATCAAAGAAGCGCCTCGATATCCTTCGCGATCCGCTCGGGTTTGTCGGTCGGGGCGTAACGGCGCACGACCTTGCCCGCGCGGTCGATCAGAAATTTGGTGAAGTTCCACTTGATCGCCTTCGAACCCATCAGCCCGGGCGCTTCCCGCTTCATCCAGTCGAACAGCGGGCTGGCCTGGTCGCCATTGACGTCCACCTTCGCCATCAGCGGGAAGGTGACCCCGAAGTTGACCTTGCAGAACTCGGCGATCTCTTCGGCATCGCCCGGCTCCTGCGCGCCGAACTGATTGCACGGGAAGCCGAGCACTTCGAACCCGCGCTCTCCGTATTGTTCGTAGAGCTTCTCGAGCCCGTCGTACTGCGGGGTGAAGCCGCACTTGCTCGCGGTGTTTACCACCAGCAGGACTTTTCCGAGCTTGTCCCCGAGGTCGAGCTGCTCGCCGCGGTTGGTGGCGACGGTAAAATCGGCGATCGTGGGCATGCGGCTGGGGCTCCTTGCTGATCCACCGGTCATACCACGCGGAGCGCGGGCGGCAATCAGCCGGGAAAATCGCTCCGCGCGGCGAGCGCCTCGATCTCGGCGCGTTCGAGGCGGTGGTCGCCCGCCTTCTCGATCACGAAGTCGCTCCGCCGCTCTGGCGGGTAGGTCATGACCTGCGCGACCATCTCGGCGAGCGTGCCGTCACGCAGGCCTTTCGCGCCGTCGAGCAGGCCCTCGCCATCGTCTGCGGCATGGATCGCGGCGCGGTCGTCCCACTGGACGCCTTCCTCGTGCGTTTCGGCGGCCTTGTAGGTGCTCGGATGGTCGGTCATGCAAAATCTCCTTCGCATGCCAAACGCCGGAAGGCCGCGACGGGTCCGCTATCCCAGCCGGCCCTCGTGAAGGCGGACCACGCGGTCCATCTTCGCCGCGAGCCGCTCGTTGTGCGTCGCGACCAGCGCCGCGCTGCCCTCGCCGCGAACGAGCTCGAGGAACTGCGCGAGCACCCGGTCGGCGGTATGTTCGTCGAGATTGCCGGTCGGCTCGTCGGCCAGCACCAGGGTCGGCCGGTTGGCGAGCGCGCGGGCGACCGCGACGCGCTGCTGCTCGCCGCCCGAGAGCTGGCTGGGACGGTGGTTCATCCGCTCCCCGAGCCCCAGCGCGCCGAGCAGTTCTCGCGCGCGCACGTCCGCCTCAGCGCGTCCCTTGCCCGCGACGAGCTGCGGCAGCATCACGTTCTCCTCCGCGTTGAAGTCGGGGAGCAGATGGTGGAACTGGTAGACGAAACCGAGATGGTCGCGGCGGACTTTCGTGCGCCCGTCGGAAGGCAGCGTGCTCGCGGGAATACCGGCGATCTCGATCGTGCCGCCGAAACCTCCCTCCAGCAATCCGACCGCCTGGAGCATGGTCGATTTGCCCGAGCCCGAGGGGCCGAGCAGCGCGACGATCTCGCCCGGCGCTATCACCAGGTCGACGCCGCGCAGCACGTCGATACGCTCGCCGCCCTGCTCGAAGCTGCGCGTGAGGCCGGCGAGGCGGACGACCGGCGTTTCGGACGGGCTATTCATAGCGCAATACCTGTACCGGATCGGTGCTCGCGGCCTTGAAGGCCGGATAGAGCGTGGCGAGGAAGCTCAGCACCAGCGCAAGCGCGACGATGCCCGCGATCTCGAGCGGCGCGACCCGCGCAGGCAGCGTCGAGAGGAACCGGATCGAGGGATCCCACAGGCTCTGCCCGGTGACGACCTCGATCACCTTCACGATCTGCTGGCGGAAGGCGAGCACGAGGAAACCCAGCGCGAGCCCCGCCACCGTGCCGATCGCTCCGACCGTGAATCCGGTGGTGACGAAGATCTTGAGCAGGCTGCGCCGAGTCGCGCCCATCGTGCGCATGATCGCGATATCGCGAGTCTTCGCGCGGACCAGCATGACGAGGCTGGAAAGGATGTTGAATGCGGCCACCAGGACCATGAAGCTCAGGGCGAAGAACATCGCCACGCGTTCGACCTGCAAGGCTTCGAACAGGGTCGAATTGATCGTCTTCCAGCTGTTGATCACCGCCCTGCCCTGAAGCTCGCGCTCGATCGGCGCCATGATTTCCTCGACCCGGTCGGCATCGACGGTCTTGACCTCGATCATCCCCACGGTGTCGCCGATCAGCAGGAGGTTCTGCGCTTCCTGGATCGGCATGACGACGAAAGTCTGGTCGAAGTCGTAGATGCCGACCTCGAAGATCGCCGCGACGGTGTAGGCGACCTGGCGCGGCATCGTGCCGAACGGCGTCGTCCGGCCTTCGAAATTGATGATCGTGATCTTGTCGCCGACCCGCGCGCCCATGCTTTCCGCCAGCCGCGCGCCCAGCGCGACGTTCCGTTCGCCCGGCTCGAGCCGCGAGATGTCGCCGGCGACGACGTTGGGCGCCAGCGCCGAGATGTCCTGAGCCGTGTTCCCGCGCAGCAGCACGCCGGTGTAGCGGCCGTTGAAATTGACCGCGAGGCCCTTCTCGATCAGCGGCGAGGCGCTGACCACGCCCGGCGTCTCGCGGATGTCCTCGAGCACCTGTTCCCAGTTGTCGATCCGCTCGCCATAGCCCTGGACGATCGCGTGTCCGTTGAGCCCGACGATCTTCTCGAGCAGCTCGGCGCGAAAGCCGTTCATCACGCTCATCACGATCACCAGCATGGCGACCGAGAGCATGACCACGCCCACCGAAATACCGGCGACCAGCGCGATAAACGCCTCGCTCCTGCCCGGCAGCAGATAGCGCTTGGCGATCGTTCGTTCGAAAAGATTGAGGATCAAGGGCGAAGGGTTCTTCTGTTATAGGGTCCTGCGGCTGCCGGGGCTTTACGCAGGCTTTCCTGTATGCGCAATGACAGGCTACGCCGTAGCACCCTGGCCTTGTAATCGGGCGGTAACATCGCCATTGAGCCCCGCGAGACGCGCGCAAACCGGATCGCATCGGCATGAACCTGACTCACCCGTTCCGCGACGAGGACGGCGACAAGCTCCGCGAGGAGTGCGGCGTCTTCGGCGCGATCAACGCCGCCGACGCCGCGGCGGCGACCGCGCTGGGTCTCCATGCCTTGCAGCATCGGGGGCAGGAAGCTGCCGGAATCACCAGCTTCGACGGCAGCGAGTTCTATCAGCGCCGCGGCCTCGGCCACGTGGCGGAGAACTTCTCCTCCAGCGAAGCGATCGCCGAACTGCCCGGCTTCATGGCCGCGGGCCACGTCCGCTACTCGACCACCGGCGGATCGGGGCTGCGCAACGTGCAGCCGCTCTACGCCGACCTCGCCAGTGGCGGTTTCGCGGTCGCGCACAACGGCAATATCTCGAACGCGGGCACGTTGCGTCACGAACTGGTGAGCAAGGGCGCGATCTTCCAGTCGACCTCCGACACCGAGGTCATCATCCACCTCGTCGCCACCAGCCGTTACCCCACGATGAGCGATCGGCTGGTCGACGCGCTGCGGCTGGTCGAGGGCGCCTATGCGCTGGTGGTGATGACGCCCGAGGGAATGATCGCCTGCCGCGACCCGCTCGGCATCCGCCCGCTGGTTATGGGCAAGATGGGCGAGGCCACCGTGTTCGCGAGCGAAAGCGTCGCGTTCGACGTGGTCGGCGCCGAGTTCCTGCGCGAGGTCGCGCCGGGCGAGCTGATCAAGGTCGATTTCGACGGCAACATCACCTCGCTCCACCCGTTCGGCACACACAGCCCGCGTCCGTGCATCTTCGAGCACGTCTATTTCAGCCGTCCCGATTCGATTTTCGACGGCCGCAGCGTCTATGCCGCGCGCAAGGCGATCGGCGAGCAGCTCGCGATCGAGAGCCCGGCCGATGTCGATCTCGTGGTGCCCGTGCCCGACAGCGGCGTGCCCGCGGCGATCGGCTATGCCCAGCAGTCGGGCCTGCCGTTCGAGCTCGGGATCATCCGCAGCCACTACGTCGGCCGCACCTTCATCCAGCCGGGCGACGGCGCGCGCCATTCGAGCGTCAAGCGCAAGCACAACGCCAACCGCGCACTGGTAGAAGGCAAGCGGATCGTGCTGATCGACGATTCGATCGTGCGCGGCACCACCAGCATGAAGATCGTCGAGATGATGCGCGAGGCCGGCGCGCGCGAGGTGCACTTCCGCGTCGCCAGCCCGCCTACCGCGCACTCGTGCTTCTACGGCGTCGACACGCCCGAGCGCTCCAAGCTGCTCGCCGCGCGGATGGAAGTCGAGCCGATGCGCGAATTCATCAAGGCCGACAGCCTCGCCTTCGTCTCGATCGACGGGCTTTACCGCGC
>CAMPIA010000077.1 GCA_946886175.1 uncultured Altererythrobacter sp. | reverse complement strand
TCGGCCATCCACGAGGCGCCCGCGAGCAGCTTGTGATAGCGCTTCATGTCGGTCAGTGGCGAGCCCGAGATCACCGCCGCGTAGAGGTCCGGCCGCTGGTTGGCCGCCGCGCCGACGAGCACCCCGCCGTTGGAGCGGCCCGAGATGCCGATCCCGTCCGCCACCGCGAGATCGTTCGCGATCAGGTCCTCGGCCACGGCATGGAGATCGTCGAAGCTGTTCTGGCGCTTCTGGCGCAGTGCGTCCTCGTGCCAGCGCGGCCCGTATTCGCCGCCGCCGCGGATATTGGCGAGCACGTAGGCGTGCCCTTCCTCGAGCCAGAACATCGCGAGCGGACCGCTGCGATAGGGTTCGGCGGTCAGATACTTGGGCGTCTGCGCCGCGCGGAACCCGCCGTAAGCGTGCATCAACGTCGGCAGCGGCCCCTCGGCGTCCTTCGGGCGGACGATGTAGTAGGGCACTTTCGTACCGTCTTTCGAGGTGGCGAAGCGCTGTTCGACCGCGAACTTCGAAGCGTCGAACTGCGCGGGCATCGAATCGATCACCCGCGGCTCGCCGCCGGGCGTCGCGGCGTAGAGCGTCGGCGGGGTGAGCATTCCCTCGACCGTCACCAGTGCAAGGTCGCTGCCGCCGCTCACCGCGGCGAGTGAGAGCGTGGAATTGTCGGGCAGCGCCATCTCCTCGGCGGTCCAGCCGCTCGCGCCCGGAGTGAGCGCGACGAGCTTGCCCGAAACGTCGTCGAGCAGCTTGACCCACAGCTTGCCTTCGGATGCGGCGACTTCCTCGATCGCCTGCGACGCGCTCGGCGCGAAGACCAGCGAAGGTGCGGCTTCACCACCCGCGGCGATTTCGGCCAGCGGCCAGGATACCAGCGATCCGGCGGCGAAGGTCTCCCCGCCCGCCTCGAGCGGCGAGTTGAGCTTGGCGATCATCCGCCCGCCGAGCACGTCCTGGAAAGCCGCATCTTCGGGCAGCGGCAATGGCACGGTCGAGCCGTCCTCGCGCACGAGACTAACCCGGTTGGTCCAGAAGCTGGGCGAGACGTTGACGAAGCGCCAGCGGGTGTCGCCGTCGAGGATCGAGAACGCGCCGGCGCTCACCGCCTCCTGCTCGGCCTCGGCGATCAGCGGCGCCTCGGCGAGGGCCGTCCCGCGATCCCACAGGCGGACCTCGCGCGGATAGCCGGAGGTGGTCATGCTGTCGGCGCCGAACTCGGTGCCGACCATCAGCGTATCGGCGTCGAACCATGCGATGTTGGACTTCGCCTCGGGCAGCGTGAAACCGCCTTCGACGAACGCGCCGGTGGTCACGTCGAATTCGCGCACCACGTCGGCGTCGGTGCCGCCCGCGCTGAGCGCGACGAGGCAGTGCGTGTATTCGGGCGCCAGGCAGTTGGCGCCGTGCCAGACCCAGCTTTCGCCTTCCTTCTCGCCCAGCGCATCCACGTCGATCAGCACGCGCCACTCGGGCTTGCCCGCGAGATAGCTGTCGAGCGAGGCGGTGCGCCACAGGCCGCGCGGATTGTCCTTGTCGCGCCACAGGTTGGTGACCCGATCGCCCTGAATCGCGGAAGGCATGGCGATCTGCCGCTCGTCATCGAGAATCTGCCGCGCCCAGGCCTGCGCGATCGCGAATGCGGGCTCGTCGGTCAGCTTCGCTTCGGTTTCCGCGTTCCATTCCTCGACTTGCGCGATCGCCCGCTCGCCCTGAATTTCCTCGAGCCAGAGGTAGGGGTCCTCGCTCGCCGCATCCTGCGCGATCAGCGCACTGGCGGAGGTCAGGGCAAGGGCGGCGAAAGTCAGGCGGGCGATCATGCGGCGGCTCTCCTCGGGAAATTCCGCCGCCTTGCTAGGCAGATGCGCGCGCGAGGGCAACGTCTAGCCTGTCGCGGGCGACGATCGATCCGCGATGGACGCTTTTGCAGTTGTGACGTATATGTGATTCACACATAGAACGGTATGGAGTTCGAGTTCGACCCGACCAAGGACGAGGCCAACCGGTTCAAGCACGGACTGCGGCTATCGCATGGCAAGCGGGTGTTCGATGATCCGTTCCACCGCATCCTGCCATCGTTTCGCGAGCAGGACGGTGAGAATCGCTACAAGGCGGTGGGAATGGTGGACCGCAAGCTCCACACCGCAATTTACACCCTGCGGGACCACATCGTTCGCCTCATCTCCGTGCGCAGGAGCAATTCAAGTGAACAAAGAGACTACGATCGCAATTACGGCCGATCCGAACGACCCTGAGGACTTCGACGTCTCCGTTGCCGGGTTGGAGCGGGCCAACATGGGCCAGCGTTTCCGCGTTCTTCGCCATCATCTCGGCATGACGCAGGAGCAGTTCGCCAAAGCCTACGGCATCCCCGTCACCAGCCTTCGGCAGTACGAGATGGCGCGCCACATGCCACCGCTGGCGGTGCGCGCCTACCTTAAGGCGATCGAGGCGGAGCCCGATGTGATCCGCAAGGCCGTGGCCGGGTAGGCCGCCGCGCCTATCAGACCCGGCCCAAATCCCCCTTGCCGATCGTGCCGCTGGCCATTTCGAGCATGCGGTCGAGGCTTTGCTTGGCCTTGAGGCGCAGGCCTTCCTCGATCTCGATCCGGGGTTCGAGGTCGCGCAGGCAGGCGTAGAGCTTTTCCATCGTGTTGAGCGCCATGTAGGGGCAGATGTTGCAACTGCAGTTGCCGTCCGCGCCAGGTGCGCCGATGAAATTCTTCTCCGGCAGCGCCTTTTCCATCTGGTGGATAATGTGCGGCTCGGTCGCGACGATCAGCGTGTCGCCTTCGAAGGTGCCCGCGAACTGGAGGATGCCGCTGGTCGAGCCGACATAGTCGGCGTGATCGATGATCGTCGGCGGGCATTCGGGGTGCGCGGCGACCGGGGCGCCCGGATACTGCTGTTTAAGCTTCAGCAGTTCGGTCTCGCTGAACGCCTCGTGCACGATGCACACGCCGGGCCACAACAGCATGTCGCGGTTGAACTTGCGGTTGAGGTAGCCGCCGAGGTGCCGGTCGGGGCCGAAGATGATCGGCTGGTCCTTGGGGATCTGGCTGATGATCGTCTCGGCGCTCGAGCTGGTGACGATCACGTCGCTGAGCGCCTTCACCTCGGTCGAGCAGTTGATGTAGGTCAGCGCGATGTGATCGGGGTGCGCCTCGCGGAAGGCCCTGAACTTCTCGGGCGGGCACGAATCCTCGAGGCTGCATCCGGCGTCCATGTCGGGCAGCACGACGATCTTCTCGGGGCTGAGGATCTTGGCGGTGTCGGCCATGAACTTGACCCCGCAGAATGCGATCACGTCGGCGTCCGTATCGGCCGCCTTGCGGCTCAATTCGAGGCTGTCGCCGACGAAATCGGCGAGGTCCTGGATGGCAGGCGTCTGGTAGTAATGCGCCAGGATCACCGCGTTGCGTTCCTTGCGCAACCGGTCGATCTCGGCGAGCAGGTCGTCGCCCGTGGGCAGTCTGGTGTCGAAAGCGGTCATGTCGTGTCCCGTTGCGCCTCGCAGCGCATATAATGAACATGAGCCGGTTTGCGAGACTGTTCCGTCAGCCTGCCGCGATCGCGTTCGCGAACCGGACGAAGGGCGGGGCGATCGCGAGGCTCTCGATCACCACGTGCTGCACGGTGACTATCGCCATGCCCGCCCAGGTCGCGGGATGGATGCCGCCGAGCACCGCGCGGTCGTGCCGCAGGATGACGAGGAACACGCCGAGCTGGACCACCAGCACCGCCCACTCTCCCCACGGCATCATCAACGGCAGCGGCAGCACGCGGCCGAGCGCGGGCTCGAGGATCAGGATCAGCGAGGCGAACATCAGCCGCCGGTGCCACTGGGTGTTGCGGCGCAGGCTGACCGCCCAGAACACCAGCGCCATAAAGAACACCGCCGTGACCTGGGTCAGGGCGATGAAATAGGCAGGCGGGAAGAACGGCGGCTGGCGGCCCATCGCCACCGCCCAGTAGCCGGTCGAGCTGGCGGTCAGCGCCACCACCAGGGCCAGCACCACGCCGAGGCGCCCGACCCGGCGATGCATCGCGATCGCGCGGCGCTCGACGAGCGCATTCTGGCCCACGAACAGCGCCAACCACGCGAGCATCACACCGCCGTGCAAGTGGACCCAGAACGGAGCCGCGCGATAGTCGACGAACCCGCGCATGGCGAACTGCCCGAAAGCGACCACGATGAAGAGCGCGAGGGCGATCGCAAGCCGGGTGAAAAAGCGCTGGTCGCCGATGAAGTCGTGCGTGTGCGGCACCGAGTGAACGATCGTGTCGGCGCCGGAATTGGAAACGCTGGCCATGCCCGGTTCTCCCCGACCATGCGACCCGCAGGCTTGATACCGGCGGAGGCCCGGTCAGGTCAACGAGAAGGCGCGTTCTCGCCGTCGAAGGTGACGCGCACCGTGGCGTCGTCGTACCCGGCGATCTGGAGCGGGATCGCGAGGTTCTGGCGCACCGCGTCCTTCGCGGCGGAGCGGGCGAGGGCGAGGACTTCGGCGTTCTTGGCAAAGGCGATCGCCTTGCGCTCGGCCTGTTCCGAATTGTTCTGTGACAGATCGCGCGAGGCGTCGCGGGTGATGAACACGCCGTCCTGGAACACGCGCGCCTGCGCCTCGTCGAGGTTGGGGCGGGTGGTCTGGAGTTGCGGCAGTCGCACGGTGAGCCGCTGCGTCTCGGCGTTCCAGTCCAGCCGCTCGCGCCCGACTTGCGACAGATCGACCCGGTATTCGACCGTCGCGGGCACGATCATCGCCTGGCGCGAGCGAAGCACCGGCACGCCGAGCACGCCGCGCGTATCCTCGCTCTCGGCCACCACCTCGAAGCGCGAGGAGAACACGGTGAGCGAGTTCTGCTTCTCGAATGCGAGCATCGCGCTGCCGACCGGATCGCCTTCCTCCTGATAGAAGAAAGCACGCCAGCCGAGCCAGGCGGCGAGCGCCAGCAGGACGATCACGATCATCCATGGCACGCCCTGGACGAGCGCCAGCGGCCGCTCCCGCCGAACGTCGGGTTCGATGTCCGCCTCGTGGCGGCGGGGTTTCAGGAAGTTCGCCATATCTCACCCGAACGACCGACCAGTCCGCGGCGTTCCAGATCGAGCAGGTGCGCGGTCACGCTCATCTCCGCCGCGCCGGTCAGCCGCGGGTCCAGCCCCTTGTACATGCTCGGGACCAAATCGGCCGCCGTGCGCGGCGTCTCGCCGAGCAGGCGCACGATCTGGTTCTCGCGCTGGCGGCGGTGGCCGATCATCCCGCGCACCAGTTGCCGCGGCTTCTCCACCGCCGGGCCGTGCGCCGGATAATAGACCCGGTCCTCGCGCGCGTAGAGCTTGTCGAGGCTCAGCATGTAATCGCCCATGTCGCCGTCGGGCGGCACGACCACGCTGGTCGACCAGCCCATCACATGATCGCCGGTGAACAGCGCGCCGCTTTCCTCCAGCGCAAAGCACAGGTGGTTCGAGGTGTGGCCGGGGGTGTGGACCGCGCGCAAGGTCCAGCCGGGGCCGGTCATCGCTTCGCCGTCCTCCAGCACCCGGTCGGGGGCATAGTCGCGGTCGAACGCGGCATCGGCGCGCGGGCCGCTGTCGTCGAGCACCAGCGGCGCGCAGCCGACGATCGGCGCGCCGGTGCGCTGGGCAAGCGGGGCGGCTGCGGGCGAATGGTCGCGGTGGGTGTGCGTGCACATGATCGCGCCGACCTTCGCCTCGCCGACAGCCGCGAGGATCGCCTCGATATGGGCCGGGTCGGCGGGGCCCGGATCGATCACAGCCACCGCGTCGCCCCCATTTTCTTCGGCGCCGACCACGTATGTCTGCGTGCCGGTGTAGGTATAGGGCGAGGGATTGGGCGCGAGCACGCGGCGCACCAGCGGCTCGGGGTGCTCGACCGTGCCGGTCGGCCAGGGCTTGGGAGGTGGGCCTGCCATGGGTTGCATATGGAGACGGGGAGAGGGCGTGTCGAGTTCCCGGTCCTTCGAGACGCGCTCAGGCGTTCGCCTTCGCGCTCCTCAGGATGAGCGGAGCAAAAAAGTACCCGCTCATCCTGAGGAGTCCGAGGACGTAGTCCGAGGGCGTCTCGAAGGACTGGCCTCGCGCGACGTGTGGGCTAGGATGCGCCGATGACCGACCTCATCCTCGTCCTCGATGCCGGCACGACCTCGACCCGCGCCATGCTGTTCGGATCGGACGGCGTGTTGCATCATGTGGCGCAGCGCGAGCTGACCCAGCACTATCCGCG
>CAMPIA010000076.1 GCA_946886175.1 uncultured Altererythrobacter sp. | reverse complement strand
GGGCTGGGCGCACTCTTGGGCGAAACCCAGCGCGAAGAGCCGCTGGTCCGCAACGACACCGGTGGATCGACAGAAAACTCCGGAAAATCAAGCGCTTCCCCGCGATCTGGCTTGGCCTCCATCGCGGCCTCGGCGATCGAGCCGCTGCCCGGTCAGCCGCGCCGCCGTTTCGACGAGGCGGCGCTGGAGGAGCTTGCCGCGTCGATCGCCCAGCGCGGCGTGATCCAGCCGGTGATCGTTCGGCCGCTCGCCGGCGGGCGCTATCAGCTCGTGGCCGGCGAGCGGCGCTGGCGCGCGGCGCAGAAGGCGCGGCTGCACGAGATCCCCGCGATCGTGCGCGACCTCGACGAAACCGAAGTCATGGCGCTCGCGCTGATCGAGAACATCCAGCGCGAGGATCTCAACCCGGTCGAGGAAGCGCGCGCCTACCAGGCCCTGGCCGACCGCGAAGGCATGACGCAGGCGGAGATCGCGCAACTGGTCGACAAGTCGCGCAGCCACGTCGCCAACCTCCAGCGCCTGCTCAATCTGCCCGAAGGCGTGCTCGACATGGTCGAGGAGGGGGCGCTGTCGATGGGGCATGCCCGCGCGCTGATCGGCAACGATGCGGCGGTCGAACTGGCGAAGCGGGCAGTCGCGCAGAAGCTTTCGGTGCGCCAGGTCGAGAAGCTGGTTGCCAATCCAGCGCCGACCGAGCCGCGGCGGCAGGCGCGCAGCTCGCGCGATCCCGCAAAGGACGCCGATATCGCGGCGGTTCAGGCCCATCTCGAGGAGTTCCTCGGCCTGAATGTGCGGATCAAGACGGATGCCGACCCGCGTTCAGGGGCGGTCACGATCCGTTACCGCACCCTGGACCAGCTCGACCTGATCTGTCAGCGCCTGACTGGCGGAGATATCTGATAACATGCTGATATATAGGTAAAAAGTGGGCGGACCCGCTGCGTGTCCGCGCCCATTTTGCCAAAGTCGCGCCAGACGACTTCGTCCCGATTACCGCCCTTTGCTATACTTGATTCGCTTGTCGGCCCTGGGCGCCGGCCGGTGGATCTTGCGACGTTTGGGCGGGGCGGGGCGCTCGACCTCGACCCATTCCTCGGTCACGTATTCGCGCACCACCGCGCGCTGCGGGATCTGGACCACCACGGGAACGTAAGTCATCGCATAGCCGCATCCGCAGCCCGGATACCCGTAGCCGTAGGCCGTAGCCGGGTAGCCATAACCGTTGGGAGACGGGGCGTGGGGAGGATAGGCCGGCATCTGCGGATGTGCATATGCCGGGGCGCCCGAATGGCGATCGAGCCATGCCTCGCAGTAATCGTCCACCCTGTCGCGCTCGTTCGCCGAATCGACCGCGGATCCCACCGCGAGCCCGGCGAGACCGCCGACACCGGCGCCGATCAGCGTTCCTGCAAGCCGGTCGCCGTCCGCCACGCGGTTGCCGATAACGCCGCCCGCAACCGCGCCGATGATCCCGCCGGTCGCGGCGCCATCCCCGCCGTGCGCGCCGCGATAGCGTGCGCGGCAATCGTCGAGCCAGGCCTCGCGATCGAAATGCCGCGCGTGCGGCGGCGGGGCGTCGTAGTACTCTCCGGGCGGCTGCAGCGGTGCATCGTCATAAGCGTACGCGGGCTCGGGTTCGGGTTCGCGGTACTCGTATTCGTCGGCATAAGGCTCGTCGTACTCGGGCTCGTCGTACTCGAGTTCGTGGTCGTAGGTCTCTGCCTCAGGTAGCGCTGTCTGCTGGGCCTCGCCGGGCAGCGGCTGGACCACCGCGTCCTGCCGATAGATCACCTCGCCAGGGGGCGGGAGGTGCGAATATTCGTAAGGCATCTCGGGCTGCGCCGAAGCGGGCGCGGCGGTGGCGATCGCGCCCGCGGCGGCTCCCAGGAACGCGAGTTGGCGGGCGGTCATGGTCGATTCCCCTTGGCGTTAGGCCGAGTCGCTACCCGGCGTTAACGGAAAATCTACCATCGCGATCCGCGGCCGCCCATGGGGGTGCGCGCAATGTCCCGATTCGGGGCGAAGCGGGTTAGATGCGGTTAGCCATCAGCGCGGCGAGCCGTTCGATCCCCGCCGCGTCCTGGCGATCGAAGCGTGCAAGCTCGGGACTATCGAGATCGATCACCGCAGCGACCTCGCCGCCGCGCACCACGGGGACGACAAGCTCGGAGCGGCTCGCGGCGTCGCAGGCGATATGGCCGGGGAAAGCGTGGACGTCCTCGATCAGTTGCGTCTCGCCGGTCTGCGCCGCCGTGCCGCAGACCCCGCGTCCGAGCGGGATGCGGATGCACGCCGGCCGCCCGGCAAAGGGTCCGAGCACCAGTTCGCCGTCCACCAGACGGTAGAACCCCGCCCAGTTGAGCGTGGGTAGAAACTCCCACAACAGCGCGGCGACATTCGCCATATTGGCGACGCCATCGGGCTCGCCCGCGGTCAGCGCCTCGGCGGCATCGCACAACTGGCGATAGAGTTCGGGTTTCGGCAGATTGGTATCGGCGGAGAAATCGTACATGCGCGTGATCTAGGGCGCTGCGCCATTGCCGCAAGGCCCGCCAGCGCGTAATCCCGTGTCATGAGCACCAAGCGCAAGATCCTCATCTGGGTCCTCGTCCTCGTCCTCCTGCTGATTTTCGCCGCCGCCTGGATCGTCCAGGGCGACGCGGCCGACCTCGCGGTCGAGGAAGTCGCGGGCACCGATCCAACGCTGTCCGAACCCGAATCCGAACTGATCCCCACCGTGCGGATCGCCCAGCCGGTCGGCTGGGGCGACAACGAAGCGCCGCGCGCGGCCGAGGGACTGGCGGTGACGCGCTTCGCGACCGGGCTCGATCATCCGCGCGTGATCCACACTTTGCCCAATGGCGATGTACTGGTCACGTTGACCCGCGCCCCTGCGGCGAAAGGCGATGGCGGCGGCATTACCGACTGGATCGCCGGGCTGCTGATGTCGCGCGCCGGTGCGACCGGCGAATCGCCCGACCAATTGGTGCTGCTGCGTGACGGCGACGGCGACGGGGCGGCCGACCAGCGCTCGGTTCTCACCGGCGATCTCGAATCGCCCTCGGGCATCGCCTGGGCCGACGGCACGCTCTACATCGCCAATCACGACGCGCTGCTGGCCTTCCCCTACGAACTCGGCGCCACCGCGATCACCGCCGAGCCGCGCAAACTGATGGACCTGCCCGGCGGGGGCAACCACTGGATGCGCAATATCGCGCTCGATCCCGAGGGCGAGCATGTCTACGTCGCGGTCGGATCGGCCTCGAACATCGGCGAGAAGGGGATGGAGGCCGAGGAAGGCCGCGCCGCGATCTGGGAATACGATCTCGAGACGGGGCGCCAGCGCATCTTCGCGACCGGCATGCGCAATCCCAACGGTCTCGATTTCAGCCCGTGGAACGGCGAGCTGTGGACCACGGTCAACGAGCGCGACATGCTCGGCTCGGACCTCGTGCCCGATTATCTCACCAACGTTCCGATCGGCGCTCAGTACGGCTGGCCCTGGCTCTACTGGAAGGACAATTTCGACCGGCGGGTGAAAGCGCCGATGCCGAACTTCCTGGTCGAATACGCGCGTCGGCCGGAATACGCGCTCGGGCCGCACGTCGCCGCGCTGGGCCTCGTATTCAGCGAGGAAGGCGCGCGCATGGGACCGCGCTTCGACCAGGGGGCATTCATCGCGCGGCACGGCTCGTGGAACCGCAAGCCGCCCTCGGGCTACGACGTGATCTACGTCCCCTTCGACGAGCGCGGCAATCCGACCGGCAAGCCGATCCCGGTGCTGACAGGCTTCCTCACCGGCGAGGGTACGACGCGCGGACGGCCGACCTGGGTCGAGTGGGCGGGCGATGGAGCGCTGCTGGTGAGCGACGACACCGCGGGAATCATCTGGCGCGTGGTTGCGCCCGAATCCGCCCCGCAGACGGCGATCGAGCGCCTCACCGGCCCGTCGCTGCCACCGCGGCGCGAGCTGTCCGGCGACCCGAGCGCGAGCTTCGCCGAGGACTACGCGCGCGAAAGCCGCTAGTTTTTGACCCTAGAGCGCTCGGCCCGCGCGGCCGGCGAGCTCGTTGAGGTATTGCCAGGCGGTGCGGCCCGAGCGCGCGCCGCGCCGACGGGCCCATTCGAGCGCGTCGCCCTCGTCCCAGGCCAGGCCGTGTTCGGCGGCATAGCCGGCGACGATGGCGAGATAATCGTCCTGCGAGCAGTTGTGAAACCCGAGCGCGAGCCCGAAGCGGTCCGCCAGCGCGAGCTTGTCGTCGACCGCGTCGCGCGGGTTGATTGGGTCATCTTGTTCGCTTGCCTGGCGTGGCACGATCGCGCGGCGGTTCGAGGTGACCGCGAGGCGCACATTGGCCGGCCGCGCCTCGACCCCGCCCTCGAGCCAGGAGCGCAAGTGGCGCGGACCGACCGAATCCTCGTCCGAGAAGCCGAGATCGTCGATGAAGACGAGGAAATTGCGCTCCACCCGGCCGAGATCGGCGAACAGGCGCGGCAGGGTGTCGAGAGCGTCGGCGCCCGCCTGCACCAGCGCGAGCGCGCCGGGCGTGTCGCCTTGCGCGGCGACCACAGCGGCGCGGACCAGCGCCGACTTGCCCATGCCGCGCGCGCCCCACAACAGCATGTCGTGCGCGGCGTGCCCGCGCGCGAGCCGCGCCACATTCGCGGCGACCGCATCGCGTTGGGGGTCGATCCCGCGGAGCAGCTCGAGCCGAGGAGCGTCGATCGCCGCGACCGGGCGCCCGCCGCGTCCGTCCCACACGTAAGCGGGCGCGGTGCGCCAGTCGGGCGCTGCCCACCCGCCGCCCGCGATCCGCTCGATCGCCTCGGCGATCCGCGCGAGGGGTTCGCCCTGGTCCGCCATCACCCGGCGAGCTGCCCGGCGTCGAGCGCATAGAGCGCTTCCGCTCCGGCGCTGGCCGCGGCCTTGAGCCCGTTCGCCTCGGGGACGATGCGATCGAGGAAGAAGCGCACGCTGGCGCGCTTGGTCGCTGCGCGGCCCGGTGTCTCGCCGCTTTCGATCGCGCGCAACTGGCGCAGCAGTTGCCAGCCCGCGACCGCCACCGCGCTCATCGTGCAGAACGGCACGCTGCCCGCGAGCCGGTCGTCGAGGCTCGCGCTATCGCGCATCCAAGCGCCGACCGCGGTGCAATCCCGCGCCAGCGCGGCGAGCGCCGCTTCGTCGCCCGCGTCGCGCGCAATGTCATGCATCAGCGCGGCATAGACCGCACCGTCCTCGAGCCCGAGCTTGCGGGTGACGAGATCGCCCGCCTGAATCCCGTTGGTGCCTTCGTAGATCGGCGCGATGCGCGCGTCGCGAAGGTGTTGCGCCGCGCCGGTCTCCTCGATGAAGCCCATGCCGCCGTGAACCTGCACCCCGAGGCTGGCGACCTCGACCCCGATGTCGGTGCCCCAGGCCTTGATCAGCGGCACCAGCACCTCGCCGCGCCGCGCCGCGGCCTCGTCGCCCAGCGTGCCGCGGTCGACCTGTCCGGCGGTATAGTAGAGCAGCGCGCGCGCTGCTTCGGTCAGCGCCTTCATCCGCAGCAGCATGCGGCGCACGTCGGGGTGCTCGACGATCGCCACGGGCGTCTTGGCGGGCGAACCGGCGCGCGCGGACTGCACGCGGTCGCGCGCATAGGCGAGCGCCGCCTGGGTCGCGCGCTCGCCGATCTGCACGCCTTGATTGCCGACATTGATCCGCGCGTTGTTCATCATCGTGAACATCGCCATGAGCCCGCGATTTTCCGCCCCGACCAGCTCGCCGATGCACTCGCCGCCATCGCCGTAGCTCATCACGCAGGTGGGCGAGGCGTGGATGCCGAGCTTGTGCTCGAGACTGACGCAGCGCAGGTCGTTTTTCGCACCCAACGATCCGTCGCCGTTCGTATGGTACTTGGGCACGAGGAACAGCGAGATGCCCCGGCTGCCCTCGGGCGCGTCGGGCAGGCGCGCGAGCACGAGGTGGACGATGTTCTCCGCCAGCTCGTGATCGCCCCAGGTGATGAAGATCTTCTGCCCGGCGATGCGGTGCTTGCCCGCATGCTCGCCCTCCGCAACCGGGGTCGCCGTGGTGCGCAGCGCGCCGAGATCGCTGCCCGCCTGCGGCTCGGTCAGGTTCATCGTGCCCGACCATTCGCCGCTCACCAGCTTGGGCAGGTAAGTCGCCTTCTGCGCCGCGCTGCCGTGATGTTCGAGCGCCTCGGTCGCGCCGACCGAGAGCATGGGCAGCAGGCTGAAGGCCATGTTCGCGGTGCCGAGGTTTTCGAGGACGTTGCACGCGAGCGTGAAGGGCAGGCCCTGGCCCCCGGCATCGACCGGCCCGGCGATCGCGTTCCACCCCTGCTCGACGTAGTGGCGGTAGGCTTCGGCGAAGCCTTCGGGCGCGCGGACCACGCCGTTCTCGAGT
>CAMPIA010000075.1 GCA_946886175.1 uncultured Altererythrobacter sp. | reverse complement strand
GCGGGGCGAAGCGCTGCTGCCCGCTGTTGGCGCCGCCGCGCCCGTCGGCGGTGCGATAGGTGCCGGCCGCGTGCCAGGCCATGCGGATGAAGAACGGGCCGTAGTGCCCGTAGTCCGCCGGCCACCACGGCTGGCTGTCGGTCATCAGCGCCGTCAGGTCTTCCTTCAGGGCCTTGTAGTCGAGCGCGCCGAACGCCTCGGCATAGTCGAAATCCTCGCCGTGAGGATTGGTGGGGCCGTTGGGATTGAGAATCTCGGTCGCCAGCATCTCGGGCCACCAGTCCTTGTTGGTGCGGCCGAGTAGCGCACGCACGCCGCCGTCGCCTCCGACCGGGCAGCCTCCCGAGATCGAGCCTGTCTTCGCGTCCATCGTGGCATCCTTCCAGTTTATATGCCGGCGCTTGAGCGGCCGGCCGAATGAGTCGTTGCGGGCAGGAGGCTACGCCCCGGCATCAATCGGTCAAAGCTATTAAGTCCTGTCAGGCTTATCGATTTAACCGATTGTGCGGCGCGCGCACGCCCGCCGATTCAATGGGCCGAAGCGGCCCGGGTTCCGCCGTGCGGCGCACGCCGCCGCGCGCTCTCCTCTTGCCGCCCCGGCGCGTGCGCCCTAAGCGCGCGCACGATGAGCGACTATCCCAAGACCCGCCGCCTGATGCAGCGCGGCACCGACTTCCTCGGCTGCGAAGCCGCGATACTGTGCGGCGCGATGAGCTGGGTGTCCGAGCGCAATCTCGTCTCCGCGATCAGCAACGCGGGCGGCTTCGGAGTGATCGCCTGCGGCGCGATGACGCCCGAACTGCTCGACGCCGAGATTGCCGCAACCCGGGCGATGACCGACCGGCCGTTCGGCGTGAACCTGATCACGATGCACCCGCAACTGTTCGATCTGATCGACGTCTGCGAGAAGCACGCGGTGAGCCACGTCGTGCTCGCCGGCGGCATTCCGCCCAAGGGCAGCGTCGAGGCGATCAAGGGGGGCACGCACCCGGCCAAGGTGATCTGCTTCGCCCCCACGCTCGCGCTCGGCAAGAAGCTGTTGCGCTCCGGCGCCGACGCGCTGGTGATCGAGGGAATGGAGGCCGGCGGCCATATCGGCCCGGTTTCGACCAGCGTTCTGGCGCAGGAAATCCTGCCCGAGCTGGCGGACGAGCACCTGATCTTCGTCGCCGGGGGGATCGGCAAGGGGCAGGCGATCGCCGGCTATCTCGAGATGGGCGCGGCCGGCGTGCAGCTCGGCACGCGTTTCGCCTGCGCGACCGAATCGATCGCGCACCCCGATTTCAAGAAGGCGTTCTTCCGCGCCAGCGCGCGCGATGCGGTCACCAGCGTGCAGGTCGATCCGCGCCTGCCGGTAATCCCGGTGCGCGCGCTCAAGAACAAGGGCACCGAGAGCTTCACCGCCAAGCAGCGCGAAGTCGCGCGGATGCTCGACGAGGAAGGCATCGCGATGAGCGAGGCGCAGCTCCAGATCGAGCACTACTGGGCCGGCGCGCTGCGCCGCGCGGTGATCGACGGCGATATCGAGGGCGGATCGCTGATGGCCGGCCAGTCGGTCGGCATGGTGAAGGAAGAAGAGCCCGTCGCGCAGATCATCGCCGCGCTGATGGCCGAGAGCGAAGCGGCGCTCACCCGGCGCTGACATGGGCGAACCACGCGTCCTCGCGCAGGGCTGCGCCGACCGGCCCGGCGTGACCGCGCAAGTGACGAGCTTCCCGTTCGAGCGCGGCGGCGCGCGGACAGTGGTGTTCGGGGGTAACTGCCGAGAGGGAGGGACGGCGTGACAGCAGCGATATCGAGGATGCTCGCGGGAGCGCTGATGGCGCTGCTGGCGATTCCGGCGGCAGCGCGGGACTACGAGCCCGATTGCGCGCGTATCGCGGCGTTTCTCGATCGGGCGGTCGAGGACGAACGCATCGTCGGCGCGTCGGCGCTGGTGTGGAAGGATGGCGCGGAGCGCTGCTTCGCGGCCGCCGGAATGGCGCAGCGCGAGGAGGACAGGCCGTTCGCGCGCGACACGCTGGTGCAGATATTCTCGATGACCAAGCCGGTCACCGGGGTCGCGCTGATGCAGTTGTGGGAGCAGGGCGCGTTCGGGCTCGACGATCCGCTCGCCTGGCACCTGCCGCAGTTCGCGAACGTGAAGGTGCTCGCGGGCGAGAAACCGGACGGCAGCCCGATCCTGCGCGATCCGAAGCGGCCGATCACCGTGCGCGACATCCTGCGCCACACCGCCGGGTTCACTTACGGCCCCAACGGCGAGCCGCAGAATGCCGCCGACCGCGTGTGGGAGGAGCTGGACCCGCTCAGCCCCGACAAGACGCTGGCGCGGTTCGCCGATGCGATGGCCAGGGTGCCGCTGCTCTACGATCCCGGTACGCACTGGCACTACAGCGCCGGCGTCGACGTGCAGGCGCGGCTGGTCGAGGTTCTTTCGGGCCAGCCGTTCGCCGAATACGTGCGCGAGCATGTCTTCGCGCCGCTCGCGATGCACGACACCGGATGGAAGCGCGACATGGCCGAAGTGCCGCGACTGGCGCGGATTCACGTCGCGGGCGAGGACGGCAAGCTGTCGCCGATGCCGCGCGAGGCCTGGCTCGAGCCAAACTTCATGGACAGGCCGATGACGATGGGCGGCTCGGGCCTCGTCACCACGGTGGACGATTACATGCGCTTCGCCCGCATGCTGCTGAACGAAGGCGAACTCGGCGGCACACGAATTCTCCAGCCCGCCACCGTGCGGCTGATGGCGACCGACAGCCTCGATCCGCGCATCACACCCGAGCAGCGCTCGTGGTTGACCGGCAAGGGCACGGGCGGGTTCGGGATCGATTTCTTCGTCCGCACCGCCCCGCCGCAGAGCGACGACGAGAACCGCGGCACCGTGGGCGAGTTCTTCTGGGACGGGCTGCCCTCGATGCTGTTCTGGGTCGATCCGCGGCAGGACATGGCGGTGATCTTCGCCACGCAGAAGGTTCCGTTCGACAATGCGCTGCACCACGATTTTCGCGACGCGGTTTACGGCGCGGACTACGCGGGGCGCTGAAGCAACTCGGCCCACGGCCGGGCGGCGGGGTCCTGCGCGGCGAAAGGATTCCAGACCTCCGCCATCCGCTCGCGCGCAACGGGCTCCTCCATGCCGCTCTCGAGGTCGAGCACGTAGAAGAACGCGGTGACGCGGTAGTTCATGATGCAGTGGACATGGGCCGGCCCGTCCACCTCGGTCAGCGCCGCGCGAAAGGCTGCGTAATGCGCCCGCGTCGGCGCGCCGAACGGCACCGGGATATGCGTGTAGGCGATCCCCAGCGCGCCCAGACGATCCGCCTCGCCGGGCAGCGCTTCGGGATGATCGTCGAGCGCGAGGTTGATCACGTGGCGCACGCCGATCGCGGCGAGCCGCTCAAGGTCGCGCTCCTCGAGCCGACCCGAGGTGGTCACCGCATCGGAGCGGCGCCGCCAGGCCCGGATGTCGGCCGGATCGGCGGCGCGCGCCAAGGTCAGACCTCGGCGTTTTTCCGCACGGTGATCACCTGGGGGTAGGTGAATTCGAGCAGCCCTTCCTTGCCGTATTCGGCGCCGAAGCCCGATTGCTTGTGCCCCCCGAACGGCGCGAACGGGGAGAGGTGGAGGTACTCGTTGATCCACACGGTGCCCGTCTCGAGCTGCTCGGCGATTCGCACTCCGCGGTCGGTGTCCTTGGTCCACACCGCGCCGGCGAGGCCGTAGTCCGAGTTGTTTGCGCGCGCGATCACTTCCTCGTCGCTCGAAAACTTCATCAGCGGCATGACCGGGCCGAACTGTTCCTCGGCGACGATGCGGGCATCCTCGGGCGGATTGTCGAGGATGGTGATCGGCACGTAATAGCCCGATCCCGAGGGATCGGAGTCGCCGCCGACGAGGAATTTGTAGCCGTTGGTCTTGGCGTCCTCGATCAGCTCGAGCACGCGCTCGTACTGCTTCTTGTTCTGGATCGGACCGACCCCGGTGCCCTGGTGCGAGCCGTCGCCGACCTTCACCGTCTTCGCGTATTCGGCGATCGCCTTGCTGAGATCGTCGTAGATGTCCTCGTGGATATAGACGCGCTTGGCGGCCACGCAGATCTGCCCGGCGTTGGAGAAGCTCGACCAGAATAGCTGCTCGGCCACCTTCTCGACATCGGCGTCGGGCAGCACGATCGAGGCGTCGTTGCCGCCGAGCTCGAGCGTGATGCGCTTCAGGTCGCGGCTCGCGCCTTCCATGATCTTCTTGCCGGTCGCGGTCGAGCCGGTGAAGGTGATCTTGTCGATGTCGGGATGCTCGGTGATCAGGGGCCCGAGCGAATCCTCGCCGGTGATGACGTTGATCACGCCCGGGGGCGCGGCGTCCTTGATCAGCTCGGCGATGCGCAGCGTGGTGAGCGGGGTGAAGGGCGAGGGCTTGAGCACGATCGTGCAGCCCGAAAGCATCGCGGGGGCGATCTTCTGCATCGCCATCATCACCGGGAAGTTCCACGGCACGATCCCGCCGACCACGCCGACCGGCACGCGGCGCGTGCGCGAAAGGCGCGTGTCGCTGTCCTCGTTCACCTCGTCCTCGAGATCGAGCGAGGACTGCGCGCCGACCATCATCGATGCGCCGATGACCTCGCCCATCGCCTGTTGGTGCGGCTTGCCCTGTTCGGCGGTGAGCAGGCGATGCAGCTCGTCGGCGTTTTCCTTGATGATGCCGGAGATTTTCTGGATCGCGGCGCGGCGCTCCTCGATCGGGGTCTTCGACCAGGTTTTGAACGCGCGGCGCGCGGCGGCGACCGCGCGGTCGAGCTCGTCCTGGCCGCAGGCGGGCACGGTGCCGATCACTTCCTCGTTGGCGGGATTGACGACGTCCATCGTCTGCGCGGTCTCGATCAGTTCGCCGTCGATCAGGTTGCGGTAGGCAGTGGACATCGCGTTCTCCATTCTTTGCCGGGCGGGCGCGGGGCCGCGCCGACTCGCTATTTTGCGTTTCTGAGAGAAACCTAACACGCCGGCCGCCGCGGCCCAATGCGCAATGGTTGCGGCTCGCCCATCGCGCTTGCATGCCGCGCGCCCCGCGCGCACCATGCGGCCGAACCATCGGGAGAGACGGCGATGTGCGACGAAGACAAGCTGGTGCGCTGGGCGCGCGAGGGGCTCAACCGGCGGCAGTTCGGCGCGCTGGGCGGGATGGCCGCGCTCGCCGCCTGTGCGCCGATGGAGAGCGCGTCGGGTGGCGATTCGGGCGGCTCGACGTCGCTGACCGAGAACACGGTGAGCTTCGCGACGCGCGATGGGACGATGGACGGGTTCTTCGTCCACCCGGCGTCCGGCGCGGCGCCCGCGGTGCTGTTCTGGCCCGACATCGCCAGTATCCGCGAGTCCAAGCGGCAGATGGCGCGCAGGCTGGCGGGTTCGGGCTACGCGGTGCTGGTGGTCAATCCCTATTACCGCGACCGCGCCGCGCCGATATTCAGCGATTTCGCCGATTTCGCCGCCGACGGCTTCGCGACGGTGCGCCCGTGGCGCGCGAAGCTGACCGCGGAGGCGATCATGCGCGACGCGCAAGCGGCGATCGGCTGGCTCGATGCGCAGGACTCGGTCGATACTGCGCGCGGGGTCGGCACGCAGGGCTACTGCATGGGAGGTCCGTTCACGGTCTGGAGCGCGGCCGCGGTGCCGGATCGCGTGCGCGCGGCGGCGAGCTTCCACGGGGGCGGGCTGGTGCGCGAGGACGAGATGAGCCCGCATCGACTGTTCGACGAAACGCGAGCGAGCTTCCTGATCGCCATCGCGCAGGACGATCACGCCGAGGCGCCCGACAACCTGGAAATCTTGCGCGAGGCGGCGGCCGAGGCGGATCGCCCCGCCGAGATCGAGGTCTATGCCGCCGATCACGGCTGGACGGTGCCGGATGCGCCCTCCTACGCCGAAGCGGAGGCCGAACGCGCCTGGGCCAACCTGCTGAAGCTGTACGGAACTGCTTTGGGCTGACCCGTCCCGGACTCTTTACCCCAGGCCGATGTTGCCCAGCTTGGCGCGCAAGGTCGCTTCGTCGAACGGCTTGATCACGTATTCGTCGGCGCCGGCGTCGATGCCTTTGTGGATGTCGACCGCACCCGAGTTCGAGGTGCAGAACACCACCCGCGGCACGCGGTCGGCGGGCATGGCGCGTAGCTCGGTCACGAATTCGAGACCGCTCATCACCGGCATGTTCCAGTCGAGGATGACGAGGTCGGGCATCGCGGCCTTGCAGCGGGCGAGCGCTTCCTCGCCGTTCTCGGCCTCGGCCGTCTCGAACCCCATGTCCTCGACGATCCGGCGCGCGACTTTGCGGATCATGCGCGAATCGTCGACCACCAGGCACCGGCGCACGCGCTGCCGGCCCCGCCCGTCGCCAGCCTGGCGCGCGGCGTAGGCGGCCTTGGCCTCGTCGACGATCCGCTGCGACGGATCGGCGGGAGCCTCGGCCGGAGCATGGGGCGGAGCCTCGGCGGACGCGCCCTTGCCGGGAATGCTGCGTTTGAT
>CAMPIA010000074.1 GCA_946886175.1 uncultured Altererythrobacter sp. | reverse complement strand
CCGACCTGATCGGGCTCCCGGCCATGACCGAGGCCGGTGAACCGATCGGCACGGTCATCGCGGTAGAAAACTACGGCGCGACCGACCTGGTCGAGATCGAGAAGCCCGACGGGAAGAAAATCATGGTCCCGCTGATCGCCGACGCGGTTCCGGACTGGAACGAAGACCGCCTGGTGGTGGACAGCGCTTTTATCGAGTAGTATATACATCCTGTAGATACAGGAGCGACTGCCGTGGGCAAGGACTACACTGCCAAGAGCTTCAAGTCGGGCAATTCGGTGGCCATCCGCATCCCCGCGGCGCTGGGGGTGAAGCCGGATTGGGAATGGACGGTCGCGGACCAAGACGGAACGCTGATTCTGAAGCCGAAGGGCAGGGCCAGGCGCAAGTTCAACATCGATAAGGTATGGGGATGCGCCGTCGGAAGCGAACTCCAGTTCGTTAAAGATGAAGATCGCGCGTTCGAGGAGCGCCCACTGTTGTGGAATGATCCGGAGTGGCGCGCGCGGCATCTGCCCGACGCATGAAATTCATGCTCGATAGCAATGTCGTGATCGCAATTTCGCTTGCTGCCGGTGAAGTCGCCCGTCGCAAGATGGCCGAGCATGACGAAGGCGATTTCGTGATTTCGGCGATTGCATACGCCGAGGTGATGCACGGATCGGTGCGTGGCAAGCCGCCAGTGGAAGAGGCGTTGCAGAAGTTCATCGAAGAGGTGCCTGTGGTGCCTTTCGATGCCGGGGCGGCCAAAACCTATGCGACCTTGCCTTTCCATCGCGCGAGTTACGATCGACTCATCGCCGCGCACGCCTTATCGCTCGGGCTCACGCTGATCACAGACAACGAAAAGCATTTCGCGAGCATACCTGATCTCGCGGTTGAAAACTGGGTGCACTAGCGCCTGATCGGCCGCTGCTTGGCTAAATGGTTGCGGATGGTGGTGGCGGCGACGCCGGCCTGGCCCATCGCATGACTGATCTGGTCGAGGCCGACCACCACGTCGCCCGCTGCGAAGAGCCCTGGCACTGTGGTCTCGAGGTGGTCGTCGACGACGATGCAGCCGTCCCTGGTCGTTTTCGCGCCGGCAAGCCCGGCCAGTTCGGAGCGCACGTGCGTACCGAGCGCCGGATAGACGCTGTCGAACGCCATCCGTTTGTCGGCGGTATCGAAGGCCAGTTGCTCGCCCTCGATCGCAAAGCCTCCGCACGGACCCGCGATGCACGCAATCCCGGCTTGTTCAAGTTCACTTGAACATTGATTATCGAGGTCGTGCTCGCCGTGCGGACTCACCAGCGTGACGTCGGCGGTATAGCCGCGCAGGAACAGCGCTTCGTCGGTGCCGTGCCGGGCGGTGCCGATCACCGCGACCTTGCGGTCGGTCACCTCGTAAGCGTCGCACACCGGGCAGTAGCGCAGCAGACCGCGGGCGAGCGCGGTGTCGTGCAGATGGTCCGCCAGCGCGTCGGGCCGGCGGTTCACCACGCCGGTCGCGAGCAGCACCGCGCGCGCGGTATAGGCGCCCGCGTCGGTGCCGACGGTGAAGCGGTCGCCCGCCTTCGCCAGGTGCTCGACCCGCTTTTCCTCGCGCATCGCGCCGTAATTGCGCGCCTGCTCGCGCATCAGGCGCAGCAGCTCCTTGCCCGCGATGCCATCGGGATAGCCCGCATGGTTGTGCGTGCAGGGGATCCACGCCGCGCGGCTGGTGCCGCAGTCGAACAGCCGGATCGAGAGATGAAAGCGCGCGAGGTAGATCGCCGCGGTGAGCCCGGCCGGGCCCGCGCCGATGATGATGCAATCGTCGATTTCGGTGTCCATCGATCGCCTCAACGCGCGGGATGGCAATGCGCTCCCTCGCGCGCTAGGCGGAGCGAATGCTTGTCTATCTTGGTCTGATAGTGCTTTTCGGCCTCGTCTTTGCCGGCGTTTCGGCGCTGCTCTCGATTCTCATCGCCCTCGGCTTTCGCCGGATTTTTCGTGGAACGAGCGTGGAGACCGTGTCGCTGATGGCGTCCGGCGTGGTTCCGGTCTTCCTGATGCTCGTCGTCACGGCCTCGTTCCTGTTCGACGATCGGTTCAGTGGCGCGGCCGCGCAGGGCCTGTTGATCCTCGTCGCAATATCCTTCCTCGCGACGATGATCGGCTGGCCGCTGGGCTATCGGTTCAGCCGCCGCCTGCTGATGCGCCGCGAGGGATGAGCTTCGCGGCCACCATCCTGACGCTTTACCCCGAGATGTTTCCCGGGCCGCTCGGCGTGTCGCTCGCCGGCCGTGCGCTGGAGCGGGGGGACTGGGCGTGCGAGACGGTGCAGATTCGCGATTTCGCGACCGACAGGCACCGCACGGTCGACGATACCCCGGCCGGGGGCGGCGCGGGCATGGTGCTCAAGGCCGACGTGCTGGCGGCGGCGGTGGACAGCGTGGATGCGGCGCGCCCGATCCTCGCGATGACGCCGCGCGGCAAACCGATCGCGCAGGCGCGGATTCGCGAGCTGGCGTCGGGCCCTGGCGTCGTGATCCTGTGCGGGCGGTTCGAGGGGTTCGACGAGCGGCTGTTCGAAGCGCGGCCGGAGATCGAGCAGGTCAGCCTGGGCGACGTGGTCCTCTCGGGCGGGGAGCCCGCCGCGCTCGCCATTCTCGACGCTTGCATTCGCCTGCTTCCCGGCGTAATGGGCGCGCCTTCGAGCGGGGCCGAGGAATCCTTCGAGGAAGGGCTTCTCGAGTACCCGCAATATACCCGACCTCAGGAATGGGAAGGGCGCACGATCCCCGAAGTGCTGCGATCGGGGGATCATGCGAGAATCGCGGCGTGGCGCAAGGCACGCAGCGAGGAAGATACACGGTCACGCAGGCCGGACCTTTGGGAGCGCTACAGTGGCGCTCGGGACCAGTCTGCCTCTGATGCGCGGCGAAAAAGGTAAGGATACAGGTCATGAACCTGATTCAGCAGCTCGAGGCCGAAGCCATCGAGAATCTCGGGAAAGAGGTTCCCGATTTCCGCGCCGGCGACACCCTGCGCGTCGGCGTGAAGGTTATCGAAGGCACGCGCGAGCGTGTGCAGAATTTCGAAGGCGTGGTGATCGCCCGTTCGAACCGCGGCATGGGTTCGAACTTCACCGTGCGCAAGATGAGCTTCGGCGAAGGCGTGGAACGCGTGTTCCCGCTCTACTCGCCGATCGTCGACAGCATTACCGTGGTCCGCCGCGGCGTGGTGCGCCGGGCGAAGCTCTACTATCTGCGCGGTCGCACCGGTAAATCGGCCCGCATCGCCGAGCGCCGCGACAATCGCCCGACCGAAAAAGCCTGATCGGCTTCAGTCGGAAACGAGACAAGCGAGGGGCGCTCCGGCACGGGTCGGGGCGCCCCTTTTGCGTCTCGGCCGGCGATCGGGGGTTCAAGGATATTTGCGGTTGCGGGCGAGACGCTGAGCGCCAGATCCCGCGCACCAAGCGAGGAGTGATAGATGGGTTATCGGGTAGTCGTAGTCGGGGCGACCGGGAACGTCGGGCGCGAGATCATGGCGGTTCTGGCCGAGCGCGAATTTCCGTGCGACGAGATCGCCGCCGTGGCGAGCTCGCGCTCGCACGGCACCGAAGTCGAATTCGGCGACAGCGGCAAGATGCTCAAGTGCCGGAATATCGAGCACTTCGACTGGGCGGGCTGGGATATCGCGCTGTTCGCGGCGGGTAGCGGGGCGGCGAAGGAATATGCGCCCAAGGCCGCGGCGGCGGGCTGCGTGGTGATCGACAACTCCTCGCTCTATCGCATGGAGCCCGACGTGCCGCTGATCGTGCCCGAGGTGAATCCGGACGCGATCGACGGCTACAGCAAGCGCAACATCATCGCCAACCCGAACTGCTCGACCGCGCAGCTCGTCGTGGCGCTGAAGCCGCTGCACGACGCGGCGACGATCAGGCGGGTGGTGGTGAGCACCTACCAGTCGGTCTCGGGCGCGGGCAAGGCGGGGATGGACGAACTGTTCGAACAGAGCCGGGCGATCTTCGTCGGCGACAAGCAGGAACCGCACACGTTCACCAAGCAGATCGCCTTCAATGTGATCCCGCACATCGACGTCTTCCTCGACGATGGATCGACCAAGGAAGAATGGAAGATGATGGTCGAGACCAAGAAGATCCTCGATCCCAAGATCAAGCTCAACGCCACCTGCGTACGCGTGCCGGTGTTCGTCGGCCATTCCGAAGCGGTCAACATCGAGTTCGAGAACGAGCTGACCGCCGAACAGGCGCAGGATATCCTGCGCGAGGCGCCGGGCGTGATGCTGATCGACAAGCGCGAGGACGGCGGATACGTCACCCCGGTCGAGGCGGCGGGCGACAGCGCCACGTATGTCAGCCGCGTGCGCGAGGACCCGACGGTCGAGAACGGCCTGACCCTGTGGTGCGTGAGCGACAACCTGCGCAAGGGCGCTGCGCTCAACGCGGTGCAGATCGCAGAACTGCTGGGTCGACGGCACCTGAAGAAGGGGTGACGAGGGGGAGGGCTTGCGGCACAAGAGCCGCATGACCCTCGCCGCCGATCTCTATTTCAGCTTTCGCAGCCCCTACAGCTATCTCGCGGCCGGGCGCTATCGCGCGCTGGCGGAAAGCCATGAGATCGAGATCGCGCTGCGGCCGGTCTATCCGCTGGCGATCCGGCAGCCCGATTTCTTCGAGCGCAATCATCCCAACTGGCTGCGCTACACCTTTCTCGACATGGTGCGGGTGGCGCAGTTCCATGGCATTCCGTTCGGTCCGCCGCGGCCCGATCCGATCGTGCAGGACATCGCGACGCGCACGATCGCGGCCGAGCAGCCCTATGTTCGCCGGATCACGCGGCTCGGGCAGGCGGCGGCGCGGCGCGGGAAGGGGCTCGCCTTCGCGCACGAGGCGGGAATGCTGATCTGGGGCGGGGCCGAGAACTGGCACGAGGGCGACCATCTGGCGGGTGCGGCGCAGCGGGCCGGGCTCGACCTCGCCGAACTCGATGCCGAGGCGGCCGAGCAGGCGGACGCGCTCGACGCCGAAATCGCCGCCAACCAGCAGGCGCTCGAGGCCGCGGGGCACTGGGGCGTGCCGACGCTGGTACTCGATGGCGAACCGTTTTTCGGGCAGGACCGGATCGAGATGGCCCGGTGGCGGATGGAGCAGAAGGGTCTGCGCGCGCACGGGGGCGGCTGATTTGCGCCCACGACGCACGGCTCCTAAGGGGCTGCCATGACCGCCTTCGAACCTTATGCTCCGTTGAATACGCCCAAGCCGTTCGCCGAGGATGTGTGGATCGTCGACGGGCCGGAAATCCGCATGGACTACGGCCCGGCGAGCCTGCCCTTTCCGACGCGGATGACGATCGCGCGGCTGGCGTCGGGCGAGCTGTGGGTCCATTCGCCGATCGCGCCCGAACCCGCGCTGTTCGAGCGGATCGAGGCGCTGGGGCCGGTGCGCCATCTGGTCGCCCCCAGTTCGCTCCACTACTGGTATATGGCCGATTGGCTCGACCGCTATCCCGACGCCGTCAGCCATGCGGCGCCCGGGCTGGAGCAGGCCAAGCGCCCGTTTCGGATCGATCGCGTGCTCGGCGCGGACCACGAGGCCGGGTGGGCGCGCGAGATCGCCACGGTCGTCGTGCCCGGCACCGCGGTCACCGAGGCGGTGTTCTTCCTCCGGAACGCCAGGGTCGCGGTGCTGACCGACCTGATCGAGAATTTCGAGCCGGCGCGGGTGCGCAAACGGCTGCTGCGCTGGCTGATCCGGCTAGGGCGCGCCGACGGCTGGACCCCGCTCGACCTGCGCGCCACGTTCCGGCCCCGGCGGCGCGAGGTCGCGGCGGCGGTGAAGACCATTCTCGAGTGGCCTGCGGAGAAGGTCGTGATGGCGCACGGCCGCCCTTACGAGCGCGAGGGAGCGGCGGAATTGCAGCGCGCGCTGCGCTGGGCTGAGCGCGGCTGATCAGTGGCCAGCGGCGTCGGCGGCAGGCGCCGTACCGCGCTTCGCCGGCCGCATCAGGAAGGCGAACGGGACCGCGGCGAGCGCCATCCACATCATCAGCCAGAAGTCGTTGACGTAGCCGATCATCGCCGCCTGGCGATTGACCTCGGCGTCGAGCATCGCGAGCCCCGCCTGGCCGAGCGACTGGAAGCGGTCGACCGCTGAAAGGTCGAGCCCGGCCACGCTCTGCGCGGTAATCCGCGCGCCCAGCTCCTCGTGGTTCACCTGGATATTGTGCGCCAGCAGGATCGTCGTCACCGAAATGCCGACCGAGGCGCCGAGCGAGCGGGCGAGGTTGAGCAGGCTCGATCCGTCGGTGCGCAGGCGCGGGGGCAGGGTGGAGAAGGCGGTGACGTTGAGCGGGATGAACACCAGCCCCATCCCGAGCCCCTGGACCAGCCCGGCGAGGATGAAGTGGTAGGCGTCCGCCTGGAGCGACCAGTGCGCCATCTGCCATTGCGAGAACGCGGTGATCGCGAAGCCGGCGGCGACCACTACGCGCGCGTCGAGCCCGCGGCGGATCAGCAGCCCGGAAAGCTGCATCGAGATCA
>CAMPIA010000073.1 GCA_946886175.1 uncultured Altererythrobacter sp. | reverse complement strand
TCTGGATCGTGTCGATCGTGCTCGCGCTGATGGGCCTGGCGACGCTGAAGCTGCGGTGATCGTCGTATGATCGTCTCTGGCGCCTTCTCCGGCAAGCGTTACGCGGTCCTCGGCCTCGCGCGCTCGGGCCTCGCCGCGGCCGAGACGCTGCTCGCGAGCGGGGCGGACGTCGTCGCGTGGGATCGGCAGGATGTCGCGCGCGACAAGCTGGGCGGCCGTGCACGGCTGGCCGATCCGCTCGAGCTCGACCTGACCGGCTTCGACGGCGTCGTGGTCTCGCCCGGAGTGCCGCTCAACACCCACCCGATTTCAGCCCACGCCGCGCGCTTCGGGGTGCCGGTGATCGGCGATATCGAGCTGTTCGCGCTCGCCCGCGCCTCGCTGCCGCCGCACAAAGTGGTCGGCATAACCGGCACCAACGGCAAGTCGACCACCACCGCGCTGGTCCATCATATCCTGGAGGACGCTGGCATTCCGGCGCGGATGGGCGGCAATATCGGCCTGCCGATCCTCGCGCAGGAGCCTTTGCCCGCGGGCGGGGTCTATGTGCTCGAGCTGTCGAGCTATCAGATCGATCTCACCCGCTCGCTCGACTGCGAGGCGGCGGCGCTGAGCAACGTCACGCCCGATCATCTCGAACGCTACGACGATTTCGCCGCCTATGCGGCGTCGAAGGCGCGGCTGCTGGCGATGCAGGCGAGCGGTCAGTTCGCCGTGTTCGGCTGCGGCGATGCGCCGACCGAGGCGATCTTCGCGGCCGAGCAGGCGCGCCGTGCGCCCGGCCGCGCGGTCTGCGCCGATCGCATGGCGGTAGCGGCGCACCAGTCGGGCTGGCCTGCTCTGCAAGGCCCGCACAACCTGGAGAACGCGGCGCTCGCCTTCGCGCTGTGCGAGGAACTCGGGGTGGCGCGCGAGGATATTCTGGGCGCAATGGCGAGCTTCCGCGGGCTGCCGCACCGGATGGAAGTCGTCGCCGATCATCGCGGCGTGCTGTTCGTCAACGACAGCAAGGCGACCAATGCGGCCTCCACCGCGCCCGCGCTCGCCGCCTATCCGCCCGATCCGTTCGTCGAAGGCGGCGGGCGGCCGCGCGTCCACTGGATCGTCGGCGGATTGCCCAAGGAAGACGGGCTCGGCGAATGCGCGGCGCATCTCGGCAACGTCGCCGCCGCCTATACCATCGGCGAAGCGGGCCCGCGCTTCGCGCAATTGCTCGAAGGCCGGGTGCGGGTGGAGAAGGCCGAACTCATGTGCCAGGCGCTCCGCCTCGCCCACGCCGCCGCGCGCCCGGGCGACGTCGTCCTTCTATCGCCCGCTTGTGCGAGTTTCGATCAATTCCGCGACTACGAAAAACGCGGCGAATACTTCCGCGAACTCGTCGCCATGATGATCGGCGAACCGAGCCAGACGATCGAGTGCTTCGCCGGAAAATCGGCGGCATGAGCGCGACCCAGCCCTATATCCCGCGCGCCGGCGAGCGCGCGCCGCGGCAGGATCGCTACCGCAGTTCGAAGCGCGCCGAGCTCAAGATCTGGTGGCGCGAGATCGACCGTGTGCTGCTGTTCCTGATCCTTGCGCTGATGGCGATCGGCGCGGCCGCGGTCGCCGCCGCCTCGCCCGCGAGCGCGCAGCGGCTCTCGACGTCGAAGGAAACGCTGCCCGATCTCTACTTCTACTGGGCGCATCTGCGCTGGCAGATCGTCGGCCTCGCCGCGATGTTCGGCGCGGCGATGCTCTCGCGTGAGAATGCGCGGCGCGCGGGCGTGCTGCTGTTCGTGGGCATGTTCGGGTTGCTGATGCTGGTGCCGATCGCCGGCTACGAAGTGAACGGCGCGAAGCGCTGGATCGATCTGGGGTTCTCGTTCCAGCCGTCGGAATTCCTCAAGCCCGCATTCGTGATCGCGCTCGCGTGGGTAATTTCGTGGCGCGCACGCGACCCGAACCTGCCGGTGGTGGCGATTGCGACCGGCGCGATGGGGGCGATCGGGGGGCTGCTCATGCTTCAGCCCAACCTCGGCGACACCGTGCTCTTCGCGGGCGTGTGGTTCGCGCTGGTGATCCTCTCGGGCGTGCCGGTCAAGCGGCTGGCGATGATGGTCGGCGCGGGCATGGCGACCGCGGTGCTGATCTATCTGTTCTACGAAAACGGTCGAAACCGCATCAACGACTTTCTCGGCGGCGGAACGGCCTACGATCAGGTCGATCTCGCCAGTCGCACCCTGCTCGCGGGAGGATGGACCGGTAGTGGCCTGTGGCTCGGGGTTCGCAAGATGAGCCTGCCCGAGGCGCACACCGACTACATCTTCTCGGTCATCGGCGAAGAGTTCGGCCTGATTGTCTGCGGGGCGATCGTGCTGCTCTATCTCGCGATCATCGTGCGCGTGCTGGTGCGGCTGGTGGACGAGGAGGATCTGTTCACGCTGCTCGCCGGCGCGGGCCTCGCGGTGCTGATCGGCGGGCAGGCGTTCATCAACATCCTCGTCAACCTGCAGCTCGCGCCCTCCAAGGGCATGACGCTGCCGCTGGTGTCCTACGGCGGTTCGTCGACGATCGCGGTGTGCCTCACCGTGGGGCTGTTGCTTGCGATCACGCGGCGCAACCCGTTCCTCAGGCGCGAGACGCCGGGGCTGTGGCGGCGCCTGTTCGGGCGTGCGGATATCGATCGGGCGCAGGCATGAGCGGGGCGAACCGGCACTACGTGCTCGCCGCGGGCGGGACCGGCGGGCACCTGATCCCCGCCTTCGCGCTCGCGGTCGAACTCGAGCGGCGCGGGCACCACGTCGCGCTGGTGACCGACGAGCGGGGCGCGAACATTCCGGGCAAGCCCGACTTCCTGCCGACGCACGTGCTGCCCGCCGGGCGCTTCGGCAAGAACCCGCTTACCTGGATCCGGGGGATCCGCGCCGTGCTCGAAGGGCGCAGCATGGCGCTGCGCCTGTTCGAAACGTTCGAGCCCACCGCGGTGGTCGGTTTCGGCGGCTACCCGGCGCTGCCGGCGCTGCTCGCCGCGACCTCGGCCGGGATTGCGAGCGTCGTGCACGAACAGAACGCGGTGCTCGGCCGGGTCAACCGACTGCTCGCCGGCCGGGTGCAGGCGATCGCCACGGCCTATCCCGATGTCGCGCGGCTCAAGCCCAAGCATGCAGGGAAGGCCCACCTCGTGGGTAATCCGGTTCGCGCCGAAGTGCTGCAATTGCGGCAGGAGCCGTTCCCGCCGCTGAGCGAGGAAGGACTGCTGCGCGTGCTCGTCACCGGCGGCAGCCAGGGTGCGCGGGTGCTGTCGCAGGTCGTGCCCGACGGGCTCGCGATGCTGCCCCCGGCGCTGCGCCAGCGGTTGCAGGTGACCCAGCAGTGCCGCGCGGAAGACATCGACGCGGTGCGCGAACGCTATCGCAGCCACGACATCCCGGCGGAGCTCGGCACCTATTTCGAGGACATGGCCGCACGGCTGGCCGACGCGCACCTGTTCATCGGCCGCGCTGGCGCCTCGACCATCGCCGAACTGACGGCGGTGGGCCGTCCGGCGATCCTCGTTCCGCTCCCCATCGCGACCGACGATCACCAGGCCGCCAACACGCGTGAGCTGACCAGAGCCGGCGGCGCGCGGATGATCCGGCAGGAGGCGTTCGCACCGAAGGAACTCGCCAAGCAGATCCAGGCCCTCGCCCAGCATCCGCAGGCGCTCGCCAACGCCGCGCACGCGGCCTGGAACTGCGGCCGCCCCGATGCTGCGAAAGACCTCGCCGATCTGGTCGAGAGCTTCGGTGGGGCGGAGATGATGGACGTGATCCGGGTCGGCGCCGAGAAGCCGCGCGGGGCGACCCAGGGCGCGCCTGCCGGTCAGGGGGCGGCATGAAAGGCGTCGCGACCGATATCGGAACGATCCATTTCGTGGGGATCGGCGGCATCGGCATGTCCGGCATCGCCGAGGTCATGCACAACCTCGGCTATTCGGTGCAGGGATCCGATATCGCCGAAAGCGCCAGTGTAGAGCGGCTGCGCGCGCGCGGGATGACGATCGCGATCGGGCATGCGGCGGAGAACGTCGAGGGCGCGGCGGTCGTGGTCACCTCGACCGCGGTGCGGCGGACCAATCCCGAAGTCGTCGCCGCGCTCGAAAACCGCATTCCGGTGGTCCGCCGCGCGGAAATGCTCGCCGAGCTCATGCGGCTCAGGAACACCGTCGCGGTCGCCGGCACCCACGGCAAGACCACCACCACCAGCATGATCGCTGCGCTGCTCGACGCGGGCGGGGTCGACCCCACGGTGATCAACGGCGGGATCATCGAACAATACGGCTCGAACGCGCGTCTCGGCGACAGCGACTGGATGGTGGTCGAAGCCGACGAGAGTGACGGCAGCTTCCTGCGGCTCGACGGCACGATCGCGGTCGTCACCAATATCGATCCCGAGCACCTCGATCACTACGGCGATTTCGATGGGGTCAAGGACGCCTTCATCGAATTCATCCACAACGTGCCGTTCTACGGCGCGGCGATCCTGTGCATCGATCACCCCGAGGTGCAGGCGGTGATCGGCAAAGTCCGCGACCGGCGCGTGCTGACTTACGGTTTTTCGCTTCAGGCCGATGTCTGCGCGGTCAACGTGCGCCCCGAAGGGGGCGGCAATCGCTTCGACGTGGTCGTGCGCCAGCGCGGGGAAGAGGACCGCCGGATCGAGGGCGTGCACCTGCCGATGCCGGGCCGCCACAACGTGCAGAACGCGCTCGCCGCGATCGCGGTGGCGATCGAGATGGGCTGCACCGACGAGACGATCTGCAAGGGCTTCGCTCAGTTCGGCGGCGTGCGGCGAAGGTTCACGCGGGTCGGCCGGTTCGCAGGCGCGACGGTGATCGACGATTATGCGCACCACCCGGTTGAAATCCGCGCGGTGCTCTCCGCCGCGCGGGAGAGCGTGCCGGAAGGCTCGCCCGGACGGGTGATCGCGGTGATGCAGCCACACCGCTATTCGCGGCTGGGCGATCTGATGGACGACTTCCAGAACTGCTTCAACGATGCCGATCTGGTCTATGTCACGCCGGTCTATGCCGCAGGAGAGGAGCCGGTGCCGGGGGTCGATTCGGACGCGCTGGTCGCCGGCCTCAAGTCGCGCGGGCACCGCGCCGCCGCGACGGTGGCCGACCAGGACGAACTGGCGGAGGTGCTGGCGGACGAAGTGGGCGAGGGCGATCTTGTCGTCTGCCTCGGCGCGGGCGACATCACCAAATGGGCGGCGGGCCTGGCCGGCGCCCTCGCGAAGGCGCGCCCGGCATGAACATGACCCAGCCCGGCTGGTCCGACCTCGACGACGGCATGGCGCCCGACTGCGAGATCGAGGGCGCGATCTCCGCGCCGGTGCCGCTGGAGGGCGTTCGCGGCACGCTGACGCCGGCAGCGCCGCTCGCCAAACTCGTGTGGTTCAAGGCGGGCGGGGCGGCCGACTGGCTGTTCGAGCCCGCCGACCTCGACGATCTGCGCGAATTCCTCATCAAGCTCGACGGCGACCTGCCGGTCATGGCGCTCGGGCTCGGCTCGAACCTGATCGTGCGCGACGGCGGCGTGCCCGGCGTCGTCGTGCGGCTGGGCAAAGCCTTCGCCACGGTCGCGGACGAAGGCGAGCAGGTCCTGCGCTGCGGCGGCGGGGCGAGCGGCATCCTCGTGTCCTCGAGCGCGCGCGACGCGGGGATCGCGGGGCTCGAGTTCCTGCGCGGCATTCCCGGCACCGTCGGCGGCTTCGTGCGCATGAACGGCGGCGCCTACGGGCGCGAGGTCGCCGACGTGCTGATCGACTGCGACGTCATCCTGCCCGGCGGACGCCTCGTGCGGCTTCCGGTGGCGGATCTGCGTTACACCTATCGCCATTCCGTATTGCCCGAGGGCGCGGTGGTGGTCTCGGCCCGTTTGCGCGGGACGCCCGGCGACAAGGCCGAGATCGGCGCCGAGATGGACCGCATCGCGAAAGCGCGCGAGGAATCACAGCCGCTGCGGACCAAGACCGGCGGCTCGACCTTCAAGAACCCGCCGGGCGAAAAGGCCTGGCAGCTGGTCGACGCCGCGGGATGCCGCGGGCTGACCAAGGGCGGCGCGCAAGTGAGCGAGAAGCACGCCAATTTCCTCATCAATACCGGCGACGCGACGAGCGGCGATATCGAAGGGCTGGGCGAAGACGTGCGGCGACGGGTCTATGCCGAAACGGGCGTGATGCTCGAATGGGAAATCGAGCGGGTGGGCCGGCCGTGATCCTTCGAGACGCTCAGACTTCGTCTTCGCCCCTCAGGATGTGCGGAGTTTTTCTTATGCCCGTTAGTCCTGAGGAGAGGCGAAGCCGCAGGCTGAGCGTCGTCTCGAAGGATCATGCGAGATTCTGCTTATGACGACCTCCAAACCCCACGTCGCCGTCCTGATGGGCGGCTGGGCGAACGAGCGGCCGGTGTCGCTGATGTCGGGTGAGGGCGTCGCCAAGGCGCTCGAAGCGCGCGGCTACCGCGTGACGCGGATCGACATGGACCGGCAGGTCGCGGCGCGGATCGCCGAGGCTGCGCCCGATGTGGTGTTCAACGCGCTCCACGGCGTGCCGGGCGAGGACGGCACGGTGCAGGGCATGC
>CAMPIA010000072.1 GCA_946886175.1 uncultured Altererythrobacter sp. | reverse complement strand
GGGCAACGCCTGCATCCAGACCCACGGCGGCTTCGGCTTCGCCGAGGAATACGACATCGAGCGCAAGTTCCGCGAGACGCGGCTCTACCAGGTCGCGCCGATCTCGACCAACCTGATCCTCTCCTACCTCGCCGAACACGTCCTCGGAATGCCGCGGAGCTACTGACGCCCGCCGGAGAGCGTGGAGTAATGGTTTGAACGTTTCTTAACCTGCGCGTGGCATCACATCCGGCAGTAACCGGAGTGCTACGATGCGATTGCTCTTCCTGTTTTCTGCCGCGATTGGTGGACTAGTATTTGCTGCACCGGCCCAGGCGGGCGGCTCGGATTCGGGCGGCTTTCGCATTTCGCTCACGATTCCAGTGGCTTGCGACCTTGAGGCGAACGATTTCTTCCTCGATCCGAATTCCGGAATCGTGGTCGGCGAAGTGGCCGAATCGTGCAACAGCAATCGTGGCTTCCAAATTCTCGCCAGTCACCGACCGCTCGCGGAGAACGAGGCGGTCGACGTGAATTACGGCACGCAACAGGCCAGCCTCGACGGTTCGGGATTGTCGGCGATCGCGTTTCGCTATGGTGCCCGACACGGCTCGGTACCTGTTTCGATTACGCCTGTAAGGCTGGTCGAAGCCATCAGCGTGAGCTTTTCGCTGACCGCGGTCTGAGCGTCGAACGCTTCTGCTCAGCTTGCAGTGACGGTCACTCGAACGCGATCCCCGTAATCGCCCGCCCGCGCGGTGAACGGAGCGACGACAATCCGCAGCGGATGGAGGTTGCCGAGCGAACCGGTCGGCGAGCCGAAGGACACGGGTATCGCGCCGGTGAGATCAACCGCCGCACCATCCATCTCGAGCGTATAGGGGATTCGATCGGACGCACTCGAGTGGACAAGCGCGCCGCGATTCTCCGATTCGAATGACACCGTATAAGGTGCCGTGCTCCAGATCCGCGCAGCGAACGGATCGGAGAAATTCATCTGCTCGGGCTCGAGGCTACCGAGATCGACTTCCACAACCCGGTTCGAACCGGTCGCACCGACAATGCGAAGTTCAACCGTGGGCGGAATTGTGATGTTGATATGGAGCAGCATCCGGTCGATGACGTTCTCGTTCTCATCGACCAGCAGGAGAACCAGGGTTTCTCTCCGCGTCCCGCTTGCGATACCCCATTCAGTAGGCAGAGTGAGCTGTATCGGCACGCCGACGCTGCTGGCGCCCGCGGAGATGCCGGGAATGAAGACGTCGCTCCGCGGTGCAGGCGCCGCGATTTCGTCAGGCAGCACTTCGATCACCTGCGCTGCGGCGACAAGTTGATAGGCGAAGCTCGGATCGAGCGGCGCACTAGGTTCGCGGGCGAAGCGGATCGTCGCAGGGCATTGATCTTCGCCACGATTGCGAACGCGAATCTGGAAGGTCTCGCGAGCCTGTTCGCCGGCGCCGATTTCGACCGCATTGAGCGTGACGGTTTGCGAGGCTTGGGAAAACTCCGGCTGACAAGCTGCGTAAGCTGGCCCAGCAGCGAAAAACGTGCCGGCAGCGACGAGGATCGCGATATGAAAGCGCATGGCCCGTTCTACTCCGTTATTGCTTCGATTTCCACTTGTCCCATCTGGAACAACGCCTCGCCCCCGTCGGGAACGCGGAACGTGAAGCGTCTGCCGCTTTCAGTCAGAACCACCTCATAGGTCTTGCCCGGCGCCAGACCGAGCATGGCGAAGCGACCGACCGAGTTGGTAAAGAAGGTGATCGGCGTGAACCCCGCGTCGCCCGGCGAAGTGACGGTGCCGACAGCGAGCGCAACCGGCTCGCCCCCCGAAACCAGGAATCCCGTAGCGCTGACGAAATATTCCGAGCCGACCTGAATATTGTAGCCCGACCGGAAAGGCGGATCGACCCGCACGGTGCCATCGCCGATATCGGCTCCGGGCCGCGGTTCGTCGACGTCATACTGAACGTCCTGCCGCGTGTAGGACGATAGATCGCCCTGTACCGCGCCCCCGAGCAGACCGCTGCGGGCATCGTAACGGTTCTCGCTGAGACTGCGCCCGACGATCACCTCGCTGTCGCCCAGCGCCGGATGCGGATGAACGACGGCGAACGAATCCCCAACCGGCCGACCGATGCCGAAGGCTCCGTCGGCGTAGGCAAGCGACGTGCCGATCTGCAAACGCACGGCCTGTTGATCGGTCAAAGACCCGAGCGAAGGACCGTCGGTGAAAACACTCGCGCGGGCGTCGAACCGATTGCCGATGTAGTTGACGCTGGCGTCCGCGCTCGTCTGCCCGCGCGTTTCGGTGAAGCCCAAATCGTAACCCATGCTGCCCACGTGGCTGTCGCCGCCGTGCGACAAGTTGGCGCGGAAGGTTTCGGTGCGGCTGCGGTAATCCGCAGTCGCGCGGGTGGATCCGCCCAACGCCAGGGAAATACCAAGCCTGACGCCGAAGTCGTCGGCGAAGAAGGTGCTCTTGCCATATTCGAGCCCCGCCGTGATCCTCAGGCGATCGGTCAGCCGATGGATGACATCGGCGAAAAGCGTCGACCGATCGGGTAGCGGCCCCGAAGCGTAGGTATAGATCGCACCTGCGCTCAGATAGGTCCGCTCGCCTAGACCTTGTGAGTAGCTTACACCGACGTTGAGGAGGTCGAAGTTGGACGGAATGATGTCGGCAATGGTCTGGAAGTTGCGCGATTCGAAATCCACGTTGACCGCCAACTGTTTGGCCGTGGCAAAGGAACCGGCCGAGCGGAAACGGTAGTTGCCTCTCGCCGCATAGCCGGTGCCGCCATCGCCAGTGCTGGCCGCCAGCTCGATATCGAATGCGCCGGGTATGACCTGCGGCACGAAGGTGGTCGTTACCGCGGCCACCTGGAGGTTCTCAGAAAGCTGCAGACCGCCCCCGAGGATGAAGGTGTCGGAAAGTGCCTTGCGGTAAAAGCCCGAAAGCGCCGGTTCGTCGGTATAATCCGCTTCGAAGGCGAGAATGTTCGCCCTGACGCCCACCGCCAGCGCGTATTCTTCCTCGCCAGCGGGTAAATCGAGGGGCTCGAAGAAATAATTGAGCGCAATCGTCTGTTGCCGCCCCGCCGAATCGCGGACCACCAGTTGCACGTCATTGGCGCCGAGCTGCACTGGCAAGTTCGCGAGATCATAGCGTCCGGCGTCGAGCTGAAAGGTCTGATAGCGGCTACCGTTGATGAGCACTTCGACGGTGGACGCGCTGTCGAGGAATATCTCGCGCCCGCCGAGGCGCGCAACCGGCAGGAAAGGGTCGAATATCCGCCGCGATTTTTCAACCGCGACGCCGCCGATGAACGGTGTCCGCAGAATCGGCAAGTTGGCGACGCGCAAGTCGCCAGCGCTGAACCGTCTGTTTTTTTCGGGTTGATCGTACACCGCGCGCACGCCGCGACGATAAAAGCGATACCCCTCGCCAAACTGATCGGTGAAGGCGCCGTCATATTCCAGCACGAAGCGACCGAGACGGGTGGCGCCGTTCAGAAAGAGGTCGGGTTGGCGCAACCCGTCGCGGCTCTGATAGTCGGCATTGGCGTTGATGTTGAGGTATGAACTGAAGTGCGCAGGATCGAGCGTCGGCAGTTCAAGCGGAGCTCGTCCGTCGGTCGCCTGCCCCAGTGATCGCACCGGGCGGTAATCCGGGCGAATGGCGTCCACCACAAGGGTCAGGCTCGCTTCGTCGAAGCGAAGATCGATCCCGATCGCTGCCAGATCGCCAGGCGACACATAGGGGCGATCGATCAGGACCTGATCGAGAGCGATCTTGCCGACATCGTTCAGCAGAAGCGACAGTTCGCTCCTCAGTGAAACGGTATCGATCCGAACGTTCGCATCGCCTCCGGCCTCGATCTGCACGTCGCCGAGAACCTGCTGCCCGAACTGGAGCGGGACCGAAAAAATGATCGTCCTTCGCGCCGGTGCCGAAGCATCGTCCGGCTGTGCGACGGCCATCGTCGGGAACAGCGCGCCTGCGAAAACCATACCCAGCGCAAGCGCGCTTAGACTAGCATTGCCCAGCGCCAGCGATTTACGCCCCCCGCCGCTCACTGTCAGGGATCGATCTGAACGGCGATCGAACCATCTGCGAGCGGTTCTTCACTGGGAATAAGGAATATTCGATTCTTCCCCGGAGCGACGACCCCGACGCCGATGATCTTGGACAAGTCCTCGCCGGAATAGGCTTGCTCGAACGGCTGGCCATCCGCCTTCGTGCCGGTGATCTTCCAGTCGGAAAGCCCGGCGAGGAAATAACGGTTGCCGTCGTTGCCGACGTCCACCTGGATGCCGGAAACCTGCTGTTCCGTCGCGATCGGATCGCCATTTTCGGCTTCGACGGTGCGGGTGACGGTGCGGGTGACGTAGTCCGCCGAACGGATCGTGGGTTCCGGAGTAGCGCCATCGGGCACCACGTTGGTCAGGACATTATAATTCACCACCACCTGGACCTGGGAGACGCCCGGTTCGAACTCGACCGGAATCTGCCTGATCGACATGTAATATATTTCCGACTTACCCAGCGCCGATTCCCCGACGTACTGCACACGGAAAACCTGCTGGGACTTGCTTTCGACCAGCGCCTGGGCGGGGAAAACAAGAAACTCTTCGTCGGCGGGTGTGAGAGTCAATTCACCCTCGGGCGATATCTCGCCCCGCATCATCTGCACTTCGTAGGGTATGCCACGCGCACTGTCGTTGGTGAGTTCGATGCGGGCAACGGCTCCACGGCCTTGCGGCTCGAGCTCCACGATCATCGGCGAAACTCTCGCCGCGTGCCCGACAGAGGGCACGATCGCCAGCCACAGCGCCCCACACAGTGCGAGCAATCTGCCGAACATAATCCCCCTCACGCGCCCATCAGACGTCACACGTCGGGGCGACAAATAGCTATCTATCTTGCTTGCGGTTAACGAGCCATTCCATCGACCCGCTCATCCAAAACGAGGAAGGGAGGGCAAGCCCCTCCCTTCCCGTTTCGAGGTTCTGGTTTTCAGACCGGTCCGACCGAAACCGTCGCCGTGTCGGTGTAGGTGCCGGCAAGAGGACGCAGCGGGTTGAACGCCTGGGTGATCGTGGTGCGCAGAGTCGCCTGATCGTGGAACGCAGCGGTCTGCGCCGTGCTGCGGGTGTTCACGCCCTGGGCAGTGACGAGAAAGACCGGCTGGAACGCGGTGCCGTCGGACGGACGGAGCGAAAGGTTGTATTCGATCACGTCCGTGAAATCGGCCGAGTCGGGACCGTCGTTGGTCGCGTCCTGATTCACCAAGCCACCGTTGGTGGTAGTCAGCGAAATTTCCGCAGCATAATTGCAGCTGACCCAGATGTCCTGGAAGTCATTGTCGAAAGCCGTGGTCAGAGTGAGCGCTTCCGAGCCAGGAGCACGGTCGATTGCGAGATTGCCGAAGTTGACGTTGTCGGGATCTTCGACGCTGCATTCGTCCTGCACGTTGGCGCGAATCCGGAAGTTCTTCGAATCCGAGTCGGCGGCATGCGCGGCGGTGGAGGTCATGGCGACCGCAACGGCGGCCAGTACGAGCTTTTTCATGGTATCGGGTCCTCTAAAGACGATGTGGCACAAGCGCCTCGGGAGAGATCGACCCTATTTGTTTTGTGAAGCCGCGCATTGGCGGCCGTCCCCCCTAAGGTAAGCGTATAATTAACCTATCTAACTTTGCTGCCTAGTGGGAAACCGCTGCCCATTAGAAATTGAGACTCTTGACACTCTGCGACTCGCAGGTTTTGCGTCATTTGAGTTTTTTGCAGTCCGGATGCTGTGTCAAATCAGCACGCATTTTTAGCTAAGCGTTTAGTTAACGTAGCAGCTGCACGGGGGGCGACTCGGCCTAACCGCTCGCCTCTGAGTGATACGACTATCCCTTCTCCACCCCCATCACGCTTGGACGAATGTCGGCTTGCATCCTGAGGGTATAGGAACATAATGGGAACATATGTCCGATTCGCCGAACTTGTGCATGCTCCCGGTGGCAGCGCTTCCGCCGTCCGATGCGGAAGGGCCGGCGCTTGGTCTGCTGCCGTTCGGAGTTCAGGCGGTCGACGTGTGGCTCAATGGCGGGTTGCGGCGCGGCGGGGTGCATGAATTCTACGCCGCGCCCGATGGGGAAAGGAGCGCGGCCACAGCGCTCGCCCTGCTGCTCGGCGCGCGGGCCTGCCCGATAGCCGGCGCGGCGGCGCGGCCACTGCTGTGGCTGCGGGTCGCGGGCGGGAAATCGGGCGGTTGTCCTCATGCGCCGGGTCTCGCCGAACTGGGGGTCGATCCGGATGCCGTGTTGCTGATGAACCTGCCGGATATCGCGGGTCTGCTCGTCGCGGCGGTCGAGAGCGTTCGCCATGGCGCGGCCGGCGCGGTCGTTCTGGAAGCGCACGGCCGCGCGCCGCGGCTCGACCTGACCGCCTCGCGCCGGCTGGCGCTCGCAGCCGAGCGCAGCGGGACCACGGTGCTGATGGTCCGCAGCGGCGCGGCGCCGATGCCGAGCGCCGCGTACAGCCGCTGGGAAGTGGCGAGCGCACCCTCCGCCCCGCTGGCCGCCGACGCGCCCGGACACCCGGTGTTCGACCTGCGGCTGCTGCGCCAGCGCCGGGGGCGGGACGGGCTGCATGTGCAACTGGAATGGAAC
>CAMPIA010000071.1 GCA_946886175.1 uncultured Altererythrobacter sp. | reverse complement strand
AATGGGGATAATTGCTGCGTTTTCCACACCCAAAAATGTCGGGCAGGGTGCCAAGTCAAGTATCGCTATTTTCAAACTGAGACACTACCCGCTCGCGTGCAGCACAAGGCGATGGAGGATATCCCGGCAGAGCGCGACCTGTGCATCGAACAGCCTTCGATCCAGTTTCTCGATATGTCCTCTCGGGCCTGTCGCGAGGAGATAGGATGGCGCCGGGAGGAATCCGATCGTGGGAATTCCGGCCCGTGCAAGCGCTCTTCCCTCGCCGAAGAAATAACCCAGGTCGTGCGCGCGGACCACCGCACCACGCGGGTCGTCGCTGGCCTGCGCCGCACCGAAAGCGATGTCGGCCATGTGCTCGCCTTCGGTGAAAAGGAGGCTCATTTCCGCTTTGCCGGTGCTCGCGTAGCGGCCCGCGCCATCGTCTTGCCATTCCATGCCGCCGAGATGCTCGACCGCCAGCCCCGCCACGGTTCGATCGCGAAGATCCGGATGAAGCTCGAGAAAGCGGTCCGTCGCATCGGCCGCCGGCCCCACGAAATGCCCGCTGGCGAACAGGAACAGCACGGCGGGCTGGCCGGGCGCCGGGGGTCGGCTCAGCAGATCGCGCGCCATGGCCAGCATCGGCAGAGGACCGTTCTCCTCGATCGCGTTGGGGCCGTCGGTGTGGGTCGTCACGATGACGATCCGGTCGGAGGCGCCGGGCACCAGGGCATACACGGTGCGTGACCGGGCATCGGGCGAAAGCGTCGCGTCGAGGGTCAGGCGGATATTGCCGCGGCTGTTCGCGAGGCCGCGCAAACGCGACGCCGCGCCGGGCCCGACCCAAAGCCCCGGAATGGGCTGTGGCGGCCGGTTGAAGGGGATGTACTGGCCCCGCGCCTGCTCCTCCGAAACATTCGTCCAGCCGAAAATCACCGCCTTGGCGCCGCGGCGGGCATATTCCTCGAGGCCGGGCGCATAGACGATCTGCCCCGAGGCTTGCGTCACCTCCTCCGGGAATTCCTGCAATGCACCGTAGGGCTTCACGTCGGTATAATATTGACCGAAGCGAAGCGGCGGAACGGGCGCATCGAGATAGAGGATCGAGCCCTGCAGATCTGCATCGGGCAGATCGTCGCCGACCGTGCCGCCATACATCAGGGGGGCGACTATCCCGTCCGGCCCCGTCGATGCCGAGTACGGATATTCCGAGGCGACTTCGATCGGATCGCTACGATCGTCCGCAGGCGCGATCGCCGATCGATCGGCGTGCCATCGGGGGAATCGCTGGATATCCTCCTGCACCGGCAGACCCATGGCTTCGAGTTCATCGGCGATGAACCGGACGAACTCCATATGCGCCGGATTGCCGGTCATCCGCGGCCCCAGATCGTTCATCCAGAGCTGGCGGTCCCAGAGCCATTGCGCATCCCTCGCGGGATCGGCCGACAAGCCGCGCCAGCCGGTCGCTGCGCTGCACCCCGCGAGCAGAGGAAGCGCCGCGCCGGCACTGGCCTTCAGGAGCGATCGCCGCGAGATCGTGTCGGACAGGCTCATTGCAGGCTCCCGATTGGTTCAGAAATCGTAGCGGACGCCGAAGGTGATCGTTCTCGGCTCGCCGTAATACTCTCCCAACATGCCTACCAGGCTGCGCACCGAGGTGACGTAGGTCTCGTTGAACAGATTCTTCCCCACGACATAGAATTGCGGGCCACCTTCGATCCGGCCCAGCGCGATGCGCGCATTGGTCAGGAAGCGGTCGTCGGACCGCAGGTCGGGGGTATTCTCGATGTCGCGGTACGCCCCGTCGCTGTAGCTGGTCCAGGTGGAAAGCTCGAGCTCCCAATCCGGGGCAATGTCGTGCGACCAGTCGAGCCGGGCGTTGATCGACGCCTCGGGCGTTCCGGGCAGATCGTTACCGATCCGCGAGGCGGCTTCGGTCGGATCGGAGCTCTGCCAGTCGGTGACCTCGGACGACACGATCAACCCGTTCAGAGAGAAACGCAGAGCGTCCGTCAGATCGACGCCGATATCGAGATCCACGCCGTAGATCGTCGAGGCGGCCGCGTTCTGGATGATCGCCTCGGGAATCCCGCTGCCCAGATCGACCAGCGCCAGCACCTGCTTGTCGGTGTAGTCGTAGTAGAAGAACGCGCCGCTGAGCTGGACCCGATCGGCGAAGAACTTCGCCCCGGCCTCGTAGGCACGGATGTTCTCCGCGCCATAGGGGGTGAAGGACCCCGGTTCCGTGATGCCCGAGCCGTCGAAGCCGCCGCTCTTGTAGCCCTCGCTGACGCTCGCATAGAGCAGCACGTCCTGGGCCGGCTTCCAGTTGAGCGCGAGCGAACCCGAAATATCGGTGTCCTCGTACTGGGGATTGCCGAAGATGCCGTCGCCCGCAGTGTTGGGATAGACGGCCTTGACGATGGAAACGCCGAACGGATCGAGCTCGATCGACCCGCCCGAATAATCCTTGTCCTCCGACGTGTGGCGCAGGCCGCCGATCACGGTCCATCCGGGGATGAACTCCCACTCCGCCTGGCCGAATACGGCGAACGAGCGGTCCTTCTCGGTGAAGCGCGTTGAAAGCGTGCCTCGCAGCAGATCGTAGGCGATGAGATCGCGCCGATAATCGATCGTCTCCTCGCCGTAAGACGCGCCCGCCAGGAAGAAGGTGTCGGCGCCCTCGTGCGTGAGGCGCAGTTCCTGGCTGAGCGTCGAGATGCTCTCGTCGAACACCGGCTCGGCGATCCGGGTCGGCACGAAATCTCCGATCGTGAACGCCCGATCGATATGCTCGTACCCGGTGATCGAGCTGACCGTGAAAGCATCCAGGTCGACGTCGACGCGCAAGACGCCCCCGTATTGCTCCGAATCCATCATCGGCTCGACATTGTCGTAGTCGACGAAGGGGCGCCTCGTCGCGGGCGGGGTGAACCGTCCGAGGCGATCGGGCGTCACGGCGGTCGAACCGATGATTTCGGAGCTGTCCTGCCCGTAATGTCCGGTGAGGAACACCTCCACCCGGTCGCCCGCGAACCATTCGAGCGATCCGCGAACCGCGTAGATACTCTTGTCCCCATAGCCCTCGCGTGCCGGCACGAGAGGAACATCGGGCACAACGCCTGGAACCGGGCTGAAGCCCGCAGTGGTATCGGCCGTTCCGGGACGGTCGATATAGCCGCCGCCTTGCGCCACGATTCCGGCCAGGCGAAGGTTGATGGTGGGGCCGAGGGGCCCGGTGACCGCACCGCGCGCTTCGACGAGATCGTGCTCGTTGTAGCTCACGTCGACATAGCCGCCGAACTCGCTTTCCGGGCGGGCGGTGATGATGTTGAGCGCACCCGCGGTGGCGTTGCGCCCGTAAAGCGCGACTTGCGGGCCCTTGAGCAGCTCCACGCGCTCGATATCGAAGATGGGAAACGACAGGAACGGGCTGAAGGGCATGTAGGCGTCGTCGACATAGGCGGCGACCGACGGATTGTTGTTGATCCACGGATTGGTGGTCCCGACGCCGCGAACGGTCATGGTCGGGTTGTTCGAGCCGTTGCCGCGCGCCAGATCGAATCCCGGCAGCGTGGCGGCGACATCGGCAATCTCGACGATCTTCTGATCGGCCAGTTGTTCGCTCCCGAGGACCGAGAGCGAAACACCCACATCCTGCAAGGCCTGCTCGCGGCGCTGGGCGGTCACGACTATCGTTCCGCCCGCCGCTTGCGCATCGAGGTCGGGGGTATCGTCCGCAGCATCCTGCGCCTGCACGGCAGGAGCGAGGAGAGCACTGGAAAACAGCGCCGCTACCGAGCAATGAAAGATATTCTTCCGTGGCATCTCATGTCTCCGAAGATCATCGTCGGCCGTGTAAATGGCCTGCTATTGTTGCACTCGTTGCGTAATGCTCGGATCGATCGCGCGAGATGCGCGGAATTCCGAGGTCGTCTGGCCGGTCCATTTCTTGAACGTCTTGCAGAAGTTCGAGGCATCGCTGAATCCCAGGCGCTCGGCGACTTCGTCCGCGGTCATTTCGGTGTTGGAAATGAACTCGATCGCGAGCCGGCTCAGGACCTCGCCCTTGATCGCTCGGAACGAGGTTCCTTCCTCGCCCAGCCGTCGGCGCAAGGTTCGCTCCGACAGATTCAACGCGGTTGCGACATCCCCGCCGGTTGCGAACTGTCGGGTATCGCGCAGCAGCGAGACGTAGACGGTCTGCGCGATGGGGGTATCGGAGGTGGCCCCCTGGAGGAGCTTGTCGCAGGCGTCGCGCGTGGCGTTCCACGTTGCCAGGTTCGCGCGCCGCAGCGGCCGGTCGAGCAGATCGGCGTCGAAGTACAACGCATTGCGTTCGCTGCTGCACTCGACCGTGCACTCCATCACGGCCTGGAGGGCCTGGAAATGGGGCGGCTTCTCGAAGCGCACGGTGGCTCTGTCGAAGCGGAACGACTGGCCGAGGATATCTCTCAGCAACGAGAAAATAAGCCCGATCTGCAGCTCGATATTGAAGCGATAGATTTCCGGCTCGTGAAGCGTGTCCTCGACCTGCAAGGCGCACAGGCCGTCCTCGATCCGTGGCCGCAAGCTCATGATCACCGTGGGCGCGGCGAGCTGATGATACTTGATCGAGAAATCCAGCGCCTTGCGCAAAGTCGGGCTGCAGATCAGCGCGTAGCCGTAGAAGCCGTAGTCGGTCAGGCCCAACCGCTTCCCGATCTGGACGCCCCAGGGGGCGTCTCCCGCCATCCGGTTCGCGTTGCGGTAGCCCCGGACGAGCTGCGGCAAGGCGATCCTTTCCTCGCCTGCCGCCAGTTTTGCCGGATCGAGCCCGGTGCCGTGCAGCACTTGCGCGACGGAGCCCCCTTCGTCGGTCACGAAGTCCGCGATCTTGCGCAGCTTTTCCGCTGAGTATTTCTTCGCTTCAAACATCGGCCCATCCCGCATCGGCGAGAAAGCAATCCGCGGCCCGCTGTTGCGCGCGTCCCATCATGGCGTCGCCTCCGGCTTGAGTTCCTTGCGCAGCAGCTTGCCGACCGCGCTCTTCGGCAGCGCCGAGCGGTATTCGAACAGGCGCGGGATCTTGTAGGCGGTGAGCTTCTCGCGAAGGAACGCGGTCAACTCCGCTGCCGGCGGCGGCGGCGATGCGCGCGGTACGATAAAGGCCTTCACCGCTTCGCCCGTCCGCTCATCGGGGACCCCGACGCAAATGCTTTCGGCGACGCCGGGATGTTCCGCCAACGCCGCCTCGATCTCGTTCGGATAGACGTTGAAGCCCGAAACCAGGATCATGTCCTTGATCCGGTCGACGATATCGAGATTTCCTCGCGCATCGCGAATGGCGATATCGCCCGTTCGGAAATAGCCGTCATCCGTGAAGCTCTGGTTGTGCTCGTCCGCTCGTCTCCAGTATCCCCGCATCACCTGCGGCCCGCGAATGCAGACTTCGCCCGGTTCGCCGGCGCCGACTTCCCGGCCATCGGGATCGAGCAGCTTGACCTCCGTCGAGACGACGGGCTGGCCCGCATGCTCGGCGAATTCGCGTTGATCCATTGGGTGGATTGAAACGATCGGCGATGCTTCGGAAAGGCCGTATCCGACCTTTATCGGCTGTCCGGTCAGCTCTTCCCAGGCACGCGACGCGGCGGGCAGGATCTTGGTGCCGCCGCCCAGGCTGAGGCGCAGGTTCGACCAGTCGACCTCGCCGATCCTGGGGTGAGCCGCCAGGCCTGCGAACAGCGTGTTCACGCCGGTGACAACGCTCGGCCGCCCGCGGATCAGCGTGTCGATCATCAGATCGGCGTCGCGCGGATCGCGCACGAGATGGTTGGTGAGGCCCAGGCAGAACCCGCTCAGGCAATTCACCATGAGCGCGAAGATATGGTACAGCGGCAGCGCGGTGAAGATCGCGCCCTCGCCATACGCGATATGCCCGTCGAGATGATGCTCGAACTGCAGGAGATTGGCGCCCAGATTGCGATGCGTGATCATCGCGCCCTTCGACACGCCGGTAGTGCCGCCGGTATATTGAAGGAACACGAGATCGTCCGGCCGCGGTGGGGCGGGAAGGGGCGGAAGATCGCGTTCCTCGCACAAGATCTCGAACGGCACGCTGCCGTCCGGCGCATCGCCTTCTCCGACAAGCACGATCCCGATGTCGCCCAGCTCGTCGGCGATCGCCGCGAAAGTGGCGATGCAGGCGGCGTCGATGACAAGGACGGCGGCGCCGCTGTCTTCCAACTGGTGGAGCAATTCGCGCGGCGTGTAGTTGGGGTTGACGCTCACCTGCACCAGCCCTGCCTTCATGTTCGCGAAAGTTGCGATCGGAAACTGCAGGCAATTGGGGAGCATCACCGCCACCCGATCGCCGCGGGACAGCCCGAACCGCGCGATCAGACCGCGGGCAAATCGATCGGTGCTCTGCTGAACGGCGCTGAACGAGAGGGCGCCGCTCTCACTTTCGAAAGCGGCTTTCTCCGCGAATCTGTCGGCGGCACCGACGATCCGGGCGACCGGCAAGTCGGCGAAACTGCGCCCGGCGACCAGATTGTCGATGCGGCTCGTCAGAGTGCGCTGCCTGCCCATCGATCAGCCGTGACGAAACTTGGGCCGGATCACTCCGGATAGCGCTCGGCGGGTCACCTTCCAGTCCTCTCTCCGGGAGCGCGCGCTTCGATGGCGCGTCGCCCATGT
>CAMPIA010000070.1 GCA_946886175.1 uncultured Altererythrobacter sp. | reverse complement strand
GGGCGCGGCCTTGATCATCGACTTGAAGTCGAGGAACGGCACGCTGCCGAGCCGTAGATATCCGTCGCGATAGACGCCTTCGGAATAGGCGAGGAATTCCTGGTATCCGGCGACGTCGGCCGGGTTGATCCGGGCGATCGCGGCGTTGAGCGCCACCTCGTCGTTCGAATAGTCGAACGTCGTGCCGTCGGGCCAGTTGAGGCGGTAGAAGGGCGAAACCTTCATCAACTCGACGTCGTCGGCCATGTCGTGATCCGACAGCGCCCACAGCTCGCGCAGGCACGCCGGATCGGTGATGACGGTCGGCCCGGCGTCGAACGTGAAGGTGCCGGCCGGTGTGGTGCGCTCCCAGAAATAGCCACGCCCGCCCGGTTTGTCGCGGCCTTCGATCACGGTGGTTGCGATCCCCGCCGATTGCAGCCGGATCGCGAGCGCGAGCCCGCCGAAGCCTGCGCCGATCACGCAGGCGCGTCTGGTCTCGCCCGGGGCGGCGGGTTCTTTCGCGGCGGCGGGCTCGCGAAGGAAGGATGTCTGGCTGTCGGTCTCGGTCATTGGCGTGGACCCTGCAACGGCGCACCCGCGCGCGCAAGCGCGGCCAGCGCGCGCGTCACCGGAACCGGCGGCCGGCCGGTGAGCACGCGCGCCTTGTCCGCCAGCGTCGGGCGCGCGGCGTAGAACCGTTCGATCAGCCTTTCGTCGAGGCGGTAGAAGCGTTCGAAAATGCGGTAGCGCTCTGCCGGTTCGGCGGCGCCGAACAGCATCGCTCCCAGCCGGCGATAGAAGCGCGTGCGGCTCCACAGCCGCCGTCCGCGCGCTTCGAGCAGGGCCGCGAGCTGATCGCCGGGCAGCGCGGCCTCGGCCGCCACCGCCAGCGCGGTCTCGACCGCGAAGGGCAGGGTGTAGCTGGTCAGCGGATGGAGGAACCCGCCGCGCGCCCCCGCGCGCGCCACGCTGTCGGTCGCGATCTCGCGCTGCCACGCCCCGAAGTCGCCGCCGGTCACCACCGGCAGCACCCCGGTTTCGCCGCCGAGGATTTCGCCCTCGAACCCGTGCTGCCGGCAATAGCGGTCGATCCGCGCGGACAGCGCGCCGCGGTCGAGCGCGGGCTGGTCCTGGTAATAGGTATCCTCGACGAACAGCTCGTCCGCGCCCAACGGCAGGACGTAGACGAAGCGGTAGCCGCCGAGCTGCTCGACGGTCGCGTCCATGATGACGGGGCGCTCGATCCCGTGCGGGCGCGCGGTGCGCAAGTGGCGGCCCATGAACACCTGCCATCCGCCGGTGAGGTGGGCGCTCCCCGCAAAGCCGCGGCAGTCGATCACCGCACGCGCCGCGATCCGCTCCCCGTCACCCATCGTCACCCCGCCCGCGTCGAGCGCCGCGACCGCGCGCCCGGTCACGATCGCTTCGGGTGGCAGTTCGCGCCGCAATCCCGCGTCGAACTCGGTCGAGGCGAGCGAATTGTAGCGGGTGCCGAGCTTGCGGCGATAGGCGGGGAAGCGCACCTCGTAGCCGTCCCACGCGGTCTTGCGGAAGCGGCCGAGCAGCGCCGCGCCGTCGGCGTCGAGGTCGCTCGCGAACCACGACCACCGATGGTTGCCGCCGAGCGCGTCGCCCTGTTCGACCAGCGCGATCGGCATGGCCGGGTCGCGCCGGTGCAGCGCCAGCGCGATCAGCCCCCCGGCAAGCCCGCCGCCCACAATCGCGATATCCACCCTGCGCGCGCTCATGGCCGCGACGGGTAGGCTCTAACGCCGGAGCGGGCAATCGCCCGTGCGGCGGTCATTCTTCGTCCGGGAAGCAGGCGGCGAAGCTCTGCTCGATCACCCCGTCGATCGCCGCGTCCATCGCGGCCCCCTCCTCGGGCGTGAAGTCGGTGTTGGCCATCGCGAGCTGCAACGCGGCGATCTGCGGCTCGATGCGCGTGAATTCGGGCGCCCAGTCGCTGGAGGCGAAGATGGTGGTGATCTCCAGCCGATCGGCGGGTTCGAGCGCCATGATCCCGCGGCTGGCGGATTCGAGATTGTCGGCCGCCAGCGCCTCGGCCGAGACGTGCGCGGCCTCGCCCGTGGCAAGCTCGCCGAGCGCCATATCGATGCTCATCTCGCTCGCCGTCGCGGTCATGAACCGCTGGCCGAGCGCCGATGCGAAGAATTGCGCCGCGCCGCGCGCATGCTCGTCGCTCAGCTCGCTTTCGAACAGCGCGTGCAGCTTGCCGCGATAATCGGCGTAGTCGCGCCGGTGCGCGGGCCACATGATCGGTTCGACCGCCGCGCTCATCGCCGCGATCAGCCCGGGGCACGCGGTTTCGATCTGGCTCATCTCGTGGTCGCCGCGCAGCGCGCCTTCGAACCCGATGTCGATCGACTGGCGAAACATCTCGGCGACGAAGTCTTCGCCGGTCAGCACCGCCGCGAGGGCAAGCTGGGCATCGCCTTGCTCGGCCGCGGGCGGGGCGTCCTGGGCCAGTAGCGGAGCGGGGGCGAGGAGGGCGAGGGCGGCCGCGGCGGCCAGCGAACGGATCGGCATCGCGCGGATTTACAACGCGGGTTCCGTGGCGGCAATCGGCTTGTGCGCGCCGCGCGCTGTGGCACAAGGCGGCAATGCAGCTCTCGCTCCTGCCGCACCGCAAGGCGACCGTCGCCACCGTGGTCGTGTTTCTCGCCAGCGCGGCGATCCTCTTCGCGATGGACCGCCCGCCGATCTGCGCCTGCGGCACGGTGAAGCTGTGGCACGGCGTGGTGCAATCGAGCGAGAACAGCCAGCACCTGACCGACTGGTACAGCCCGAGCCATTTCACCCACGGGCTGATCATGTTCTTCCTCGCCTGGCTCTTGTGGGACAAGTGGCGCCTGTTCGGCGGCGCGCCGGCGCGTTGGGCGCTGCCGATCGCGGTCGTGGTCGAGGCCGCGTGGGAGATCGCCGAGAACACCCCGATGATAATCGACCGCTACCGCGAGGTGACGATCAGCTGGGGCTATGCCGGCGACAGCATGGTCAACTCGCTCGCCGATATCGGCTGGATGATCGCGGGCTTCCTCGTCGCCGCGCGTATTCCGTGGCAGGCGAGCGTGGCCATCGCGCTGTTCTTCGAGGCTTTCACCGCTTGGGCGATCCGCGACAATCTGGCATTGAACGTGCTGATGCTGTTCTGGCCGATCGAGGCGGTGCGCCAGTGGCAGGGTATGGGCTGAGCGGCAGGAACACGCGGCCGCGCCAAGCGTTTGAAGGCCCGAAATAACAGGGATTTGCACGGGACATGAGAAAAGCTCTTCTGGTCGCCGGCGCCGCGTTCGCCGCGGCCGCCATTACGCCTGCGCTGGCGCAGGAGGACACCACCGTCGCCGGCCCGGCCGACGAGGTCGAGGATTCGCCCTCCGTTTACGAAGGCGACTGGGTCAGCCTCGGCGCAGGCGTCGGCTACGGCCCGAGCTACGACGGGTCGGACGACTACGTGTTGTTTCCGGCGCCGCTGATTCAGGGGCAGATCGGCCCGATCGGGATCAACCCGCGCCCGGCGGGCATCGCGCTCGATTTCGTCAAGGATCCGGAGGATGGCGTCGGGTTCGACTTCGGCGTGGCCGCACGCCTGCGCTCCAATCGCGCCGATCAGATCGAGGACCCGGTGGTCGAGGCCGCGGGCGAGCTCGACCGCGCGTTCGAGATCGGGCCAGCCGCGGGCGTCAGCATCCCCGGCCTGCTCAATCCCTACGACAGCCTCTCGTTCACCGTCGATGCGCGGTGGGACGTCGCCGGCGCGCACGAAGGCATGGTGGTCGACCCGAGCGTGTCCTACTTCACCCCGCTGAGCCGTGGCATGGCCACCGCGCTGACGCTCAGCGCCGAGCATGCCGATGGCGATTACGCCGATTACTACTATTCGGTCAGCCCCGCGCAGAGCCTCGCCAGCGGGCTGCCGCTCTACCAGGCGGAGGGCGGCTTCACCAAGGCGGGCGCGACAGTGCTGCTGGCTCTCGACCTCGACGGCAATCTCGAGAACGGCGGCTTCGCGCTGGTCGGCCTGGGCGGCTATTCGCGCATGCTGAACGACGCCGAAGATTCGCCCTACACCAGCATTCGGGGCGATGCGGACCAGTGGTTCACCGCAATCGGCATCGGCTACACGTTCTGAGCTGTGATCAAGGGGCGCGAAACACGCCGCGCCCCTTGCGAACTCAATCCACCGTCGGTTCGATTTTCAGCTCGGGCCGGGGCGGGGGCAGCGGAGCGTCGCGGTCGCCGGTTTTCAGGTAGGTATCGAACCAGCGCATCATGCGCACGTTGTAGTCGTAGCGCGCGGCGGCCCTCGCATTGCCGTGGCCTTCGCCCGGATAGAGCACCAGCCGCACCGGCGTCTCGGGCTTCCTCACGCTGATGTGGCGGTAGAGCTCGTAGCTCTGGGTGGGTGAGACGCGCGTGTCCTCCTCGCCGTGCATGATCAGCAGCGGGGTTTCGGCCTTGTCGACGTGATAGATCGGGCTGCGTTCGAGCAGGTGATCCCATTCTTCCCACGGCCACTTGCGCTCGTGCACCAGGTACATCTCGTTGGGAATGTCGGTCGTGCCGAACTTGCTGATATTGTTGGAGATGCCGACGAACATCACCCCGGCGGCGAATTCCTGCGAATAGTAGGTCGAGCCCCAGGCGGTCGCGAAGCCGCCATAGGAACCGCCGGTGATGCCCACGCGGTCGGGATCGGCCACGCCCGCCTCCACCAGCGCGCGCTTGCCGTCCACCAGGTCGTCGAATTCCTTGCCCGCGTAGTCGCCCTGGTGCTGCTTGGAGAACGCCGTGCCGTAGCCGGTCGAGCCGCGGTAGTTGGGAATGAACACCGCGTAGCCCTGGCCCGCGGCGACCTGGCCGGGCGAGCTGTAATAGGTTTGCCAGCCATTCGATTCGTGCGCTTCGGGCCCGCCGTGGACGTCGAAGATCACCGGCGCGCCGCCGCGCGGGACGCCGTCCGCCGGCTCGATCAGCACGCCCTCGATTTGCTGGCCGTCGCGCGCGGCATAAGTAAACACGCGCTGCTCGCCCATGTCGATATCGGCCAGCCACGGGTTGTGCCGCGTCCAGCGGGTGAACTGCCCGTCGGTCACCACGAACAGCTCGGGCGGGTGAGCGGGCGAATGCGCCTCGACTGCGATCGTCTCGCCGCCGACCTCGAGATCGCTCAGGATCAGCGCGCCCGGATCGTATTCCTCGAGCATCGCCCCCTCGGCCGAATAGATGCGCAGCACGCTCCTGGTGCCGATATCGACAATCGCCGCGAGCCGCCCGTCGGGCAGGAACTCGGCGTCGGTGGCGGCCTCGGGCGCGCCCGCGTTGAGCGCGCGGTATTCGCCGGTCGAAACGTCGGCGAGATGGAGCGTGGTCGGCGCCGGATCGTGGGCATCGACGCCGGCGATCAGCGAGATTCGTCGACCGTCGGGCGAAATCTCTACATCGCCGAGCTTGCCCGGCGTCTCGATCACCTCGATCACCCGGCCGCTCGCCAGATCGATCGCATGCACCCGCTTGGAAGTGTAGCTGTCGTCCACCCGGGGCGAGGGTGCGCTTTCCACGATCGCGGTCTTGCCTCCGGGCGCGATCTGGATCGCGGTAACATGGCCCGGCGCGTCGATCCGCCGCGGCGCGGCATCGATATCGGCCCCGACTTGCGCCGCGAACAGGCGGTTGAGCTGTTCCTCCTCCTCGTAAACCACCGCGTTGAAGCCCGCCTCCTTGCGCTTGTCGAGCGCTTCGTTCGGCGCGGCGCCGGCGATCAAATAGAGCGTGGCTCCATCGGGCGACCAGGCGTAACCGCGCACGTCGGCCTCCGCGACCTCGGCCAGTTTGCGGTGCCCGCCGCCGTCGACCGGAATGCCCCACACCGCCGCCTTCTCGTCCTCGGCGGTGTAGAGGAAGCTGACCATGCGCCCGTCGGGCGAGAAGCGCACCGCCGAAACGTCGATCCCCTCGGGCAGGAACTGGCGCGCGCTGTCGGGGCCATAGGCCAGCTTGAGCTGCTGTTCGGTGGTTCCGTTGTCCTCGCCCGCGGTGACGTCGGGCAGGCTCGCGCTGGTGAAGGCGACGCGGTTGCCGTCGGGCGCGACCGCCAGCCCGCCCAGGCTTTCCATCTTCGCCACGTCTTCCGGGGTCATCGGCCGCGCGCTCGCAGTGGCGACGATCGAGACGGAAGCGAGCAGCGTCGCGGCGGAAAGCAGGGTGCGGGTCATGAAAGTCTTCTCCAATGAAACCAGTTGCCCGGTCATACAGGTTCATAGTGCGAGGGCAACGGCAGGGCGTGCCCCTCTTGCGCCCGGACGCGGGCGGAGGCATGACCCGCGCCGGAGGAGAGAACCACACATGAAAATCAAAGCCCTGCTCGCGTTCACGGCGGCGGTCGCCGCAGCGCCCACGCCCGCCTTCGCCCAGACGCCCGAGACCGTCGTCATCCACGCCGGTTCGGTCGTCGCCGACGCGGCGGGGGAAGCGAGCGGACCTGCCACGATCACCGTCACCGACGGCCGGATCGTCTCGATCGCCGAGGGCATCCAGCCCGCGCCCGCCGGGGTGGAAGTGGTCGATCTCTCGGGCAAGACCGTCGCACCCGGGCTGATCGACCTCCACGTCCACCTCACCGGCGATCCGGGCGGCGATTTCTGGAAGGAAGCGGTCGAGCCCGACGAATGGGGC
>CAMPIA010000069.1 GCA_946886175.1 uncultured Altererythrobacter sp. | reverse complement strand
GAACGCAAGTACCGCCAGGCGTGCCAGATCGTGTTCGAGAACCAGAAGGCGAGCGGCTCGTGGCTCCAGCGCCAGATGGGCGTCGGCTACAACACCGCCGCCAAGTGGATCGAGAAGATGGAGGAAGAGGGCCTCGTCGGCCCGGCCAACCACGTCGGCCGGCGCGACATCTATCGCGACCGCGACGGGAATCCGCTTTAGGATTCCCGGGAACGGCCGACTTGACATCCCCCCCCGCCCCCGCGAGAGCCGCGAGCCGAAATCCGGCCTCGGCAATGCGAAGCGATCCGATGACTCACAGCCAAGCACGAGCCCGCCCCCGACCGGTGATCATCTGGACCGTTCTGGGCCTGTTTGCGGCGTGCGTCGCGCTGCTGGGCGGAAGCTCGCGGCCGGACGCGATCCAGATCGTCGCGCTCCGCCCGATGGCGGCGCTGTTCCTCGCCCCGGTTCTCTACCTTTTCGCCTGGCCGCATTTTCGCGATCTGCGCACGCCATTCCTCCTGCTCGTCGCGCTGACCGCATTGATCGCGCTCCAGCTCGTGCCGCTGCCGCCCGCGGTGTGGCAGTCGCTGCCCGGCCGCGGGCCGATCGCCGCGCTCGACGCCGCACTCGGCGCCGCGGGGGGAGCGGCGGACGTGTGGCGGCCGCTGTCGATGGTCCCCAGCAGGACGCTGAACGCGCTCGCGGGCATGATCGTCCCGCTCACCGCGCTCGCGCTGGTCGCTACCTTGCAGATCCGTCGCCGCGCGCTGCTCTACACGGTGGTGGCGATCGGCGCGGCGAGCGCGACGATCGGCCTGTTCCAGATCGCGGGCGCGGACGCGCTCTATCTCTACGAAATCGCCAACCGCGGCTCGCCGACCGGCTTCCTGGCCAACCGCAACCATGCCGCGGCCCTCTCGGCGATGACGCTGGTGAGTCTGGCCTATCTCATGACTGCGCCCGATTTCGGGCGCCGCCCCCCGTGGCACAACATACTGCTGGGCACGCTGGGGGCGCTGGTTCTGCTGGCCGCGCTGCTTTCGGGATCGCGCGCGGGGCTGCTGTGCCTGTGCATCGCGCTGGCGGCCGGCGCCGCGCTGTTCTGGGCGCGGCACGTGCGGCGCGACCGTGGGCGGGACGGGGATGCGCGCGAGATGCCCGCCGCGCTCGGCCGCCGGCTGGCGCTGGCGCTCGGCGCCGTCGCGGTCGCCGGGGTGGTCGCGCTGTTCTTCCTGTTCGACAGCATCCCCGCGCTCGATCGGCTGGCGGAACAGGGGCTGGTCGACAACATGCGCCGCGATCTTTTGCCGATCCTGCTCGGTATGGTGGGCAAGTATGGCCTCGTGGGCAGCGGCTTCGGCTCGTTCGAGGACGTCTATCATATCAGCGAGCCTGCCGCGCTGATGATGCCGCAATACGTCAACCAGGCGCACAACGACTGGGCGCAGTGGGTGATCGAAGGCGGTTTGCCCGCGGTCGCGATCGCGGTCGTGTTCCTGGTGTGGTTCGCTGGCGCGATGCGCGCGATCTTCCGCGGCCGCCACGGTTTCGTGCGCGGCGTCCACTGGGCCAGCCTGGCCGCGATCGTGTTCAGCGCCAGCCTGGTCGACTACCCGCTGCGCGCGCCGCTGTTCCAGCTGGTGACGGTGCTTCTGATCGCCGCCATGTGCCGCGAGCAGCGCCGCGCCGGCGACGGATATTGAGCGGGTCGCGGCGCGGCGGCGGCCGGGAAAAAGGTCTTTGCATATGCCCGACCCGACGGTTAAGGCCGGGTGCCTCCGGGACGTGAAGGATAGCATGGCAAGCCTGATAGGAAGATTGCTCGCGGCGATCGTGGTTTCGGCTTCGCTCGCGGGGTGTGCGCACGATCGTACGGTCGCCGCGGCGCCCGGCATCGAGGTGGCCGACCTGGCGCAATTGCCCGTCCCGCAGGATCTGGGCGTCTACACCATCGGCGCGCAGGAAACGCTGCAGATTTCGGTCGTCGGATCGGAGATGCTGAGCGGCACCTTCCTGACCGACGAGGAAGGCTACCTGCAATATCCGCTGGTCGGCGACGTGTTCGTCGGCGGCAAGACCCCGAGCGCGGCGGCACGCCTGATCGCCGACGGATTGCGCGGCCGCTATGTGGTCAATCCGCAAGTCACGGTGCGTCCGGAAGCGATACCGGCGCCGACCATCTCGGTCGGCGGCGAAGTCGAGCGGCCCGGCACTTATCCCGCGGCGACCTCGGTCAGCCTGATCCGCGCGGTCAACAATGCCGGCGGCCTGTCCGAATACGCCGAGTCCGAAGACGTGCTCGTGCTCCGTACCGTCGACGGCCAGCGCTACATCGGGGTCTACAACATCGAGGCGATCCAGCGCGGCAACTATCCCGATCCCGCGATCTATCCCAACGACATCGTGACGGTGGGCAATTCGCCGTTCCGCAGGACGCTTGAATCGGTCCTGCAGTTCGTGCCTCTGCTATCGACCAGCCTGATCCTGCTCGACAGAAACCGGAACTGATGCGGCCCGACATGAACGACACCACAGATTACCGGGATCGGACCAACGATATCGCGACCGGCTCCGAGTCCAGCTCCGACGCGTTCCGCCGCGATCTCGAACGCTACTGGCTCCAGGCGCGCAACCTCAGGTACTGGCTGCTGGGCATCCTGGCGCTCGGCCTGCTGGCCGGCTTCCTCGTCACGATGCTTTCGACCGAGCTCTATCGCGCGTCCGCGCGGATCGAGATCTCGCGCACGCTCCAGAACATTACCGAGGCCGAGCCGATCGAGCTCCAGGGGGGCGCGCTCGACAACCAGTACTACATCACGCAGTACGAGCTGCTCGAATCCCGCTCGCTGGCGCAGCGCGTCGCCGACGAGGGCAACCTGGCGCGCGACCAGGCATTCCTGCGCGCGTTCGGTATGGGCGACGGCGCGGGCGTGGCGCCGGGCGCGATCGAACGGGTGCTGCTGGAAAACGTCACGATCGAGCCGGTCACCGATTCGAGCCTGGTGGACATCCGGTTCTCGAGCCCCGATCCCGAGGTGTCCGCCAACGTCGCGAACCTGTGGGCGCGGCAGTTCCTCGCGGCCAATTACGAGAAGCAGTTCGGCGCCAATATCGAGGCGCGCCAGTTCCTCGAGGACCAGATCGAGGAACTGCGCGTGCGCCTGGCGATATCCGAGCGCGAACTGATCGACTACGCCAACGCGAACCAGATCGTGATCCTCAGCGCGGGCGGCGGCGAGGACGGGGCGTCCGAGACCGCCAGCCAGACGCTGATCGGAGCCGAACTGACCGCGCTCAACGAGGCGCTGGCCGAAGCCACCGCCGAGCGTATCGCCGCCGAAGCCGCGCTGCGCGCAGGCACGCGGGATGTCGCCGCTCAGGGGGCGGCGATCGGCTTGCGCTCGCGCCTCGCCGATGCCCGCGCGCAGCTTGCCGAACTGAGCTCGCGCTTCGGGCCCGAATATCCGGAGATCAAGGCCAAGGAAGCCGAAATCGCCTCGCTCGAAAGGGCGCTGTCGGGCGAGAACAGCGTCGGTTCCAGCGCGGCGCAGGCGGCCTTCCGCGCGGCTTCGATGGAGGAAGATCAGCTTCGCCTCCAGCTCGACCGGTCGCGCGATTCCTATCTCGGCCAGCAGAACGAAAGCATCCAGTACGGGATCCTCAAGCGCGAGGTCGACACCAACCGCCAGCTCTACGACGCGCTTCTCCAGCGCTACAAGGAGCTCGAGGCGGCGGGCGCGGGCAAGAACAACATGACGTTGATCGATCTCGCGCAGGTGCCCGCCGAGCCCTACGCCCCGTCCCTCGTGCTCAACCTGCTGTTCGGCCTGCTCGCGGGCATCGTGATCGCGATGCTGCTGGTCTATATCCGCGAGGCGATGGATCAGACGCTGCGCGATCCGGCCGATCTCGACCGGCGTCTCAGGCTCGCGCCGCTGGGCCTGATACCGCGCACCAAGTCGGACGACATCATGGCCGATCTGGAGGAGCGCAGTTCGGAGATCAGCGAGGCCTATATCGCCGCGCGCACGAACATCACCTTCCTCACCGCCGACGGTGCGCCGTCGTCGTTCATGCTCACTTCGACCCGGCCCAACGAGGGCAAGAGCCTTTCGGCGGTGGCGCTCGCGCGCAGCTTCACCGGGCTGGGCAAGAAAGTGCTGCTGATCGACGCCGACCTCCGGCACTCCGCGCTGGACGACTTCATCCATGTCGACAGCCGGGAGAGCGCCGGGTTGAGCGGCCTGCTCACCAGCCCCGGCGATTTGCGCGAATCGGTGGTCACGATCCCCAAGCAGGGTTTCGACGTGCTGCCTTCCGGACGGCGCCCGCCGAACCCGGTCGAGCTGCTCGCCGGCCCGCGCCTGCGCGAGATCGTGCGCGAAGCGACCGGCATCTACGATCACGTTCTGGTCGACGGCGCGCCGGTGCTCGGCCTCGCCGACGCGCTCGAAGTGTCGAAGGCGGTCGAGGGCGTGATCTTCGTGATCGAAGGCAACGGGGTGAACTTCCGCGGCATCGAGAACGCTCTGGCGCGCCTGCGCAGCGCCAACGCCCACATCTTCGGCGCGATCGCCACCAAGCTCGACCATCGCAACGCCAGTTACGGATACGGCTATGGCTACGGCTATGGCTACGGTTACGGCGAAGCGCACGATGCCCGGTCGACCTAAAGCCGGCCAGCCCAAGGCCGGCGAGCGCTTCCGGCCCGGCCGTGCCGCCGTCGCTGTAGCCGTGGCGCTGGTGGTTGCAGCGGCGCTGCTCGCGCAGACGATCGGCGGCGCGCTCGTCCGCCGGCAGCCGGTGCTGGCGGCGGGCCTGCCGATCCCCAACGGCGCGGCCTACGAACAGCTCGCGATGATCACCCACTCCGCGGCCGCCGCCGGCGGCATGGGTCAGCGCGAAGCCGCGCAGCAAGCCTGGCCGCTGGCCCTGCGCGCGCTGGCGCACGATCCGCTCAGCCCGCGCGCGATCGCGATCGCCGCGCTGGCGACCGCGGATCGCCCGCAACGCCGCGCCATCCTCGACGCGGGCACCGCGCTCAACCGGCGCGACCTGCTGCTGCAAGGCGTGATGCTCGAGGACCGCGTCGCGCAGAACGACTATCGCGGCACGCTCGAGACGCTCGACGCGCTGCTGCGGGTTCATCCCGAGCAGCGCAAGCTGCTGTTCCCGTTGCTTTTGCAGGCGCTCGCCAACGAGGCTGCGGTGCCCGAGTTCGCACGCTTCCTCGATGGCAGTTCGATCTGGCATCGTACCTTCCTGCGCGAAGCGGCGGGGCAGCCGGCGCTGCTCGGGAATCTCGGCCTGCTCCGCCTGAACAGCCGGCTCGAGGACCGCATATTCGATCGGCAACTGGTGCTCGGCCTCGTCGGGCAGGGCGAGCTGGACCTGGCCTACCGCGTGTACAGCCGGGTCACCGGCGAGCGCATCGAGACGCTTTCCCCGGGTCCGATCGACTGGGAGGCGGAGCTGCCCCCGTTCGACTGGCAGTTCGCGAGCGAACGCGGCATGCGCGTCTACCCCGAACCGGAGGAAAACCGGATCGAGCTGTTCGTGCGCGGGGGCCAGGGCGGCCCGGTCGCGCGCAAGCTGATCCGCAATCCGGGAGGCGACTTTGCGATCCGGGTCAGCGAGAATATCTCGCCCGCCAGCGCGGTCGGCGATGTCCGGCTGCGCCTGCGCTGCCCGGGCAGCGGGACCTGGCTGTTCGACCGTCCCCTGACCGACGGCGCGACCACCTTCGCGATCGATCTTCCGCCCGCCGACTGCGGCTTCCTCTCGCTCGAGATTCACGCCCGCGCGTGGAGCGGACAGCCGCCGATCCGGGGCACGATCGACCGGCTGGAGATCGTCTCGACGCCCTAGGTTTCGACCGGACCCTCGCGAACGCTTCAGGTGTCGAGCGCGATGTCGGGCGCGTCTTCCTGCTTCATGCCCACAACGTGATAGCCTGCATCGACGTGGTGCGTCTCGCCGGTCACGCCCGAGGACAGGTCGGACAGGAAATAGAGCCCCGATCCGCCGACATCCTCGATCGTCACGTTGCGGCGGAGCGGCGCATTGAGCTCGTTCCACTTGAGGATATAGCGGAAATCGCCGATCCCGCTCGCCGCGAGCGTCTTGATCGGCCCCGCGCTGATCGCGTTGACCCGGATGTTCGCGGGCCCGAGATCGTTGGCGAGATACTTCACGCTGCTCTCGAGCGCCGCCTTGGCGACGCCCATCACGTTGTAGTGCGGGATGACCTTCTCCGCGCCGTAGTAAGTCAGGGTCAGGATCGAACCGCCTTCGGGCATCATCTCCGCCGCGCGCTTCGTCACCGCGACCAGGCTGTAGGCGGAGATGTTCATCGTCATCAGGAAATTGTCGAGGCTGGTGTCGACGTATTTCCCGCGCAGTTCGCTCTTGTCGGAAAAGCCGATCGCGTGGACCACGAAGTCGATCGTCTCCCACCGGCTCCTGAGTGTTTCGAAGGCGCGGTCGAGCGCGCCCATGTCGGAAACGTCGCATTCGAAGGTGAAATCGCTACCGAGCTGCTCGGCGAGCGGCTTGACCCGCTTGGCCAGCGCCTCGCCCTGATAAGTGAACGCGAGCTCGGCGCCGTGCTCGCGCAGCTTCTTCGCGATCCCCCAGGCCAGCGACTTGTCGTTCGCGAGCCCCATGATCAGCCCGCGCTTGCCCGCCATCAACCCGCTCATGCCGTTCCCT
>CAMPIA010000068.1 GCA_946886175.1 uncultured Altererythrobacter sp. | reverse complement strand
CCCGGTGCCGCCGGAGACGGTCGGCGAAGGCGTGGAGTGACGCTTGCTGCCCCCTTCTCCGCGCGAGGAGGGGGCATCCTCGATTTGGTTCACACGAAGACACGCGCCCGACCTGCAGGGCAGCGCGACGTCGAAGCGTCTTTGCTACCCTGCAGCCCAGTCGATCAAAACCGCGCGCGGGCGCCCAGGTAGGCGCTGCTGCCTGCGGTCGCGTAGCCGGCGGCGGTCTGGTAGTCGGCGTCGAACAGGTTCTCGACCCGGCCGAACAGTTCGAACCGCTCGCCGATCGGGAGCGAAGCGCGCAAGGTCGCGAGCGCGTAGCCGTCGAGCGGGACCATGTTGGCCGCGTCGTCGAACGAATCGCTCACCAGCCGCACGTCGCCGCCGATGGTGAAATCGGCCAGCGGGGTGCGCCAGTCCGCCGAAAGCGTCAGCGCGTGGTGCGGACGGCGCGCGAGCGCCTTGCCCGCGTCGGCCGAGCCTTCGGTGCGATTCTCGGTGTCGATCCAGGCATAGACCGCGCGGGTCACCCAGCGGTCGGACGGGCGCGCGGCAAGCTCGACCTCGAACCCCTCGGCGCGCACGCGGCCCAGATTGTCGAAATATCCGAACCGCCCGTCGCCGCAGACCGGCGCGGCGTTCCCGAAGCAGCTCGCGAACTCGATCTGGTCGCGCGTGTCGCGGCGGAACACCGTCACCGCGCCGAAGAAGCGGGTGTCGGCGAGCGAGCGGTCGCCGTGGACCAGCCCGAGATCGTAACTGGTGCTGTGCTCGGGCTCGAGCGCCTCGTTCCCGAAATCGGAGAACAGCTGGTAGAGCGTCGGCGCCTTGAAGCCCTCGCCCACGCTCGCGCGCAGGCGCAAGTCGCCGCCGAGCGCATAGCTGACATCGCCGCCGAAGCTCGTCTCGCTGCCGAAGCGCGCGTGGTCGTCGAACCGCGCGCCGGCGTGAGCGGAGAGCCCGCCCATCTCGATCCCGAGCTGGCCATAGGCGCCGAAGATGCGCGTGGTCCGCCGCTCCTCGGACGATGTGCCGTAGGCGGTCCACTCGTTCTCTGCGCCGAAGTTGACCAGCAGCGGCCCGATCGGCCGCCACTCGCCGCGCACTTCGACGCGATCCGAATGGCCGTCGCTGGTGAAGCTGGGGTCGGCATCAGGGGTTGCGCGGTTCACCCGCTCGGTATCGGCGAACGAATAGGCCGCGCTGACGAACAGGGGCCCGGTGTCGTAGATCGCTCCGGTCGATGCCGAATAGAGCCGCGTATGCTGCGTTTCCGCGGTATCGCCCAGGGTGAAGTCGGGCAGGTAGCCATCGAGATCGAGGTCGCCCTCGACCCAGCGCCCGCGCGCGAACAGCTCGAACCGGGGCGAGAGATAGAGCCGGCCCTGGCCGTTGGCGGCCCATTGCTCGAAACCGTCGGCCTCGGTGCCGCTCGCCACCTGCGAGAAACCGTCGGTACGGTAGTAGCCGGCCGAGCCGCCGAGGAAGCCGCGGTCGCCGCCGATCCCGCCCGAGACCGCGCCGGTCATGGTGTCGCGCGAACCGTATTCGGCGCTCGCCTCGAGCCCGCTTTCGGCGCGCGTGGTGGCGACGAGCACGCCGCCGATCGCGTCGGAACCCCAGATCGTGCTGTTCGATCCGCGCAGGATTTCGATCTTGGCGAGGTTGCTGCTGAGCAGGTTGCCGAAGTCGAACCCGCCGCTGGGCGCGGCCGGATCGGACACGCGGACCCCGTCGAGCAGGACGAGCAGTTGTTCGCCCTGCGCCCCGCGCACGCGCACACCGGTGACTGCGCCCGGACCGCCGTTACGGCTGAAGACCAGGCCCGGCACCCGCTCGAGCACGCGGGTGAGATCGGCGCCCTGCACGCTTTCGATCTCATCCTCGCCAATCACGGTCACCGGTTGGCCGGTGTCCTCGATCTCGATCCGCGTGCCGGTGGCGGTGACGGTGATCTGGGTTTCGTCGGGCTGGAACTCGGAATAGGGGCTCGGGCCTTCTTGCGCCGCAAGGGGGGCCGAAAGCGCGGTCAAGCTGGCGCCGATAATCAGATAGTTACGCATTATATCTCCTGTCATGTGCGAACGTCGCCCATGACGGAGCGAAGGCACGCGCCCCCTCCGCTTGCTTCCGGTGCACCCCGCCCGGCAGCACGAACGACCGTCACCGGCAGGTCTCCTGGCTCCCGGATCGACGCGGCCCGCTTCGCCTTCCCGGCCACCCGAAGGCGCCAGTGGCATGTGGAGCGGGCGCTCCCCGGTCACAGTTGCGGGGGCAGCGGGGGCATCGCACCCCCTTCCCTCTTCGGTCCGCCCGATCCCCGAAGAGAACGCGCGTACAACCCATGACGTGCGGCGGCCCTTAGACGCGCGGCAACGGTGCGGCAAGATGTGCAGAGCCGGTTCCAACTCTACCCGGCCTACGCGGCAGCGCGATCCGGGCGATCAACGTTTTGGCAAGCATGCGTCTTAACCGTCGATTGCCACCTGTACCGCCAAGGGACAGCCCGGCGGACGCGGTCGAGGTTCACCCTTCGCACTGATACGCGCCGGAGCGCGACTCGCATGTCAGCCAAAGGACCGCATTTGACCCCTGCCCCCGCCTCCCCGATCCGCACGCGCCGCCGCCGGGCGAGCCTGTGGTCGCGTCTGGCGGCGAAGCATCGCGACCGGCGGATTCTCGCGCTGATCGCGGCGGTCGGGGTGCCGGCGATGGCCGCGCCCGACGAGTGGCACGCCTTCGGCCGCGCCGCGCCGGAGGAAGCCGCAGCCGAAGCGATCGAGCCGATGCCGTTCGAGCGCGCGGGCTACAGCTTTCCCGGCTCTGCGTTCTATTTCCTCGAAGACGCGCCGCGTGCGGCCTACGCCGCGATCGAGAACGGCGCGAGCGTGTTCGACCCGACCGGGACCGGCGGCGCGGCGGCGGCCGGCTTCGCCGCCTCGCGCACCGCCGGGCCGGCGGCGCGCGCGTTCGATTTCACGGGCAGCGGCATCGACCGCGCGCGCGCGCTGCAATGCCTCGCGAACGCGGTCTATTACGAAGCGGCGAGCGAGGCGATCGGCGGCCAGCGCGCGGTCGCGCAGGTGGTGCTCAACCGGGTGGCGCACCCGAGCTATCCGAACAGCGTGTGCGGGGTCGTGTATCAGGGATCCGAGCGCAAGACGGGCTGCCAGTTCACCTTCACCTGCGACGGCTCGCTTTCGCGCAGGCCGATGAATGCGGCGTGGGACCGCGCGCTGCTGGTCGCGCGCCAGGCGCTCGCGGGCGAGGTTTACGAAGCGGTCGGGCTCGCCACGCATTACCATACGATCTGGATCAATCCCTATTGGGCGCCGAGCCTCGACACCGTGGGCACGATCGGCGCGCATCGATTCTATCGCTGGCGCGGCGCGGCCGGGCGGCCGGGCGCGTTCACCGCCGCCTATCGCGGCAACGAACCGGCGGCCGCGCCGCACCCGCGCAGCGCAGCGCCCGTGCCCGCCGCCGACCCGGTGACGCTGGCGCGCGCCTACGAAGATGCGCGCGCCGAAGCGGTCGCCGCCAGTCGCTCGGGCGCGGAGCGGACGCCGGCTCCGGTCTATTCGCAGGCGGTCGAGGCGCGCGGAGGCGATGCGGTGTTCACCGCCGGCAACCTGCCCGCAAGCGGCGACGTGAAGCCCGAATACGCCAACAGCGGCCGCTGGATCGCCCAGCCCAACTAGAGCCCCCAGGCGATCGACAAGGTTAAGGACCGGGAAACCGTAGCACAGAACCCTCGCTTAGGAGTGGGCGGCTAGACCCTTGCGCAAGTCGCAACCGGCGCCCGACACGAAACGTGCGTGGCCCCAGACGGGAAGGCCCCTTCGAATGACCGTCCATTTCGCCGCCTCGCGCCTCCCCGCGCATTCTCCGCTGGCGCGGATCCTCGAGCGCCGCGCTCCCGCCACGGCGGCCAACGACAACGGCGCCGGGCGGCGCGACGATCAACTGCTCCACGCCGCGCTGCGGCACTTCGCGCAATACGGGCTCGGCGCCGCGCGAGAGGCGCGCGGCCATGCCGAACGCGCCTTCTTCGCCGGCGACCGCGCGAATTACGACTGGTGGCTCGGCATCTGCCGCACGCTCGATGCGCGGCTGGCGAAGTCGCTCGAGGTTTCGACCCACGGCGGCCGCTGCGCGTCGCTGCGTCCGGCTTCGGACGGCTAAGCGCCCCTAACGCCCGGTTTTCCGCACACTCCAGCGATCTGTAAGCGCGTCATTAACTATGCGGTGACCACTTTTCGCTAAGTCCCTCGCTATGGCGATGAGCGAACCGAAGGACGAGGTGGACTGGGCCCTGTCCTACTTCACGAAAGGCGATGCGTTGTCCGAACGCGTGCGCCGCACGCTCGTCCGCACGCTCTACACCTTGCCGAGCAGTCTCGCCGCCGGCGCGGCGAGCGGCATCGCCTCCTCGCTGGTCGTCGCCTACCTCAGCGAATCCATGGTGCTCTACGTGCTCAGCATGGCGCTGACGGTGGTCGCGCTGATCCGCGTGGTGGCCGCTCTCAGCCTTTCACCCGACGGGGATACGAGCACTTCCAGGCTCGAAATCTTCTACGAGGTCGGCGCGTTCACCTACGCGCTCCTCATGGGCACAGTCGCCGCCGCCTCGCTGGTCCTGGAGGTCGCGCCGGGGGGGCAGGTGCTGCTCGCCGCGAACGCGATCGGCTACGGCGTGGCGATCTGCGCGCGCAACGCGGGCCGCCCGACGATCGCGATCGGCCAGCTCGTGCTCGTCTGCATGCCGCTGTTCGCCGCCTGCCTCTATCTCGGCAGCCTCGCGTTCTACGCCTTTGCGGTCACGATGGTGCTGATGGTGCCCGCGATGGCCTCGATCACGATGAACGTGTTCAAGGTGCTGCGCGACAATATCGCCGCCGCCGAAACAAGCGCTCGTCTGGCCGACAAGATGCAGCACCTCGCACGGACCGACGCGGTGACCGGGCTCGCCAACCGCGCAGGGCTCAACCACGCGATGGTCGAGAAGCTGATGGATGTGCCCGCAGACCAGATGATGGGCATGATCTGGATCGATCTCGACCGCTTCAAGGAAGTCAACGACCTGCTCGGCCACCCGATCGGCGACCGCGTGCTCCAGACCGTCGCCAAGCGGCTCAGGGACGTCACGCCTGCGGGCGGCACCGTCGCGCGCTTCGGCGGCGACGAGTTCATCGTCTTCTGCGAGGTCGAAAGCCGCGCGGACTGCATGCGGCTCGCTAGCGAGGTCCACGCCGAGATCATGCGTCCGGTGCGGATCGACGGCGAACGGCTCGAAGTCGGCGCCTCGCTCGGCGTCGCGGTGCTGCCCGAGGACGGCGCCGACGCCGACACCGTGATGCAGGCGGCCGATCTCGCGCTCTACCACGCCAAGGTCAACGGCCGCCGCCAGACCTGCTTCTTCGACGGTTCCATGAGCCGCAACCTCGCCCGCCGGCGCGAGATCGAGGCGGAGCTGCGCAGCGCGATCCAGAAGAACGAGCTGTCGATCTTCTTCCAGCCGATCGTCGATCTGGCGACCGGCCGCATCCGCACGTTCGAGGCGCTGGTGCGCTGGTTCCACCCGCAGAAGGGCGAGATGCGCCCCGACGAGTTCATCCCGGTGGCCGAGGAGACCGGGGTGATCGTCACGCTCGGCAACTGGATCACCGGCCAGGCGGCCAAGGCCGCGGCGCAGTGGCCCGCGGACGTGACGCTCGCGGTCAACCTCTCGCCGTTGCAGATCAAGGCGCCCGGCGCGGCGCTCGGCATCCTGAGCGCGCTGCGCGAGGCGAACCTCGACCCGACCCGGCTCGAGCTCGAGGTGACCGAAAGCCTGTTCCTCGACGACAGCGAGGCGACCGACGAATTTATCCGCGAGCTTTCGAGCCGCGGCGTGCGCTTCGCGCTCGACGATTTCGGCACCGGCTATTCCTCGCTCGCCTACGTCAACAAGTATCCGTTCAAGAAGATCAAGGTCGACCGCAGCTTCGTCTCGGGGCCGGAAGTGTCGAAGCGCACCGAAGCGATCATCCGCGCGGTCGCCGAGATGGGCGCGCAGCTCGACATGGAGATCGTCGCCGAAGGGCTCGAGACGGTCGAGCAGGTGACCGCGGTGCGCGACGCGGGTTGTACGCTGGGCCAGGGGTACTACTTCAGCCGCGCGGTGCCCGACTATCTCGCCGCCATGCTGCTCGCGCAGGAACGCGACGAAGGGCCCGAACGCAAAGTGGCGATCTGAGCGGCGGGGAAGTGGGGGAACGCTGCGTTCCGCCATGCATTACTTCCCCGTATTCGCCCAAATCCAGACCTTTATTGCAATTGCGAACTATTCGCAAAGATAGTTGACGCGCTGGTCCCTTTGGCGGTTGCAATCCCTTTTTCGCGGGCCTAGGCCGCTGCGGTTCGCCGGGCGCGGCTTCCTCGCGGGACCAGGGCTGCGCGCTTCACGGCCAGGCAATGGCGGCCCCGCGCAGTTGAAGGACGTAACGCACCACATGGCTCGCAAGAAGATCGCGCTCGTCGGCGCCGGCATGATCGGCGGCACTCTCGCCCACCTCGCGGCGATGAAGGAAATGGGCGACATCGTCCTGTTCGACATCGCCGAAGGGATGCCAGCCGGCAAGGCGCTCGATCTCAGCCAGGCGGGCCCGGTCGAAGGCTTCGACGCGCAGCTCAAGGGCACCAGCGACTACAAGGATATCGCCGGCGCCGACGTGGTGATCGTCACCGCGGGCGTGCCGCGCAAGCCCGGCATGAGCCGCGACGACCTGCTCGGCATCAACCTCAAGGTGATGAAGGCGGTCGGCGAAGGCATCAAGGCCAACTGCCCCGGCGCCTTCGTGATCTGCATCACCAACCCGCTCGACGCGATGGTCTGGGCGCTGCGC
>CAMPIA010000067.1 GCA_946886175.1 uncultured Altererythrobacter sp. | reverse complement strand
TCGCTGACCTGGTTCTCGATCTGGAGCGCGCAGGCGCCGGCCTCGATCATCTTCCGGGCGAGCAGATAGGTCGCCTCGGGGTTGCCGAAGCCAGCGTCGATATCGGCGATGATCGGCACGACGTGGGTTTCGTGGTTCTCGATCGCGTGCTCGATGCGCCTGGCCTCGACCTCGTCACCGCGCTCACGCGCTGCGTCGAGATCGCGGAACATCATGCCCAGTTCGCGGGCGTCGGCCTGGCGGAGGAAGGTGTAGAGCTCCTCGATCAGCGCGGGAACGCTGGTCTTTTCGTGCATCGACTGGTCGGGCAGAGGGCCGAATTCGCTGCGCAGCGCCGCGATCATCCAGCCCGAGAGGTAGAGATACCGCCCCTTGGTGGTGCCGAAATGCTTCTTGATGCTGATCATCTTCTGCTGGCCGATGAACCCGTGCCAGCAGCCCAGAGACTGCGTGTAGGCGGCCGGATCGGCGTCGTAGGCCGCCATGTCCGCGCGCATGATCTTCGCGGTGTGGCGCGCGATCTCGAGCCCGGTGGGGAAGCGGTTCTGGATCCGCATCCGCGCCGCGGCTTCGGCGTCGATCGCATTCCACGGCGCGCCGCGCGTGCCGATGGCGGTGCGAAATTCGTCGATCTTGGCCTGGTACACGTCGCTCTCCTGAATCGGCGATGCCGCCGTCCGAGCCTTGATCGCCCGCGAATGAAATATTCTCCAGATTAAGTTACAAACTTTGTTGTCTGAATGCGCGAAAGGGCGCATTCCGGTGTGTAATGTTGTAAAGGAATTTACATGGCCGACGACGCCGTCTTTGCCGGACCCGCGCTGCGCCGCCTGCGCAAACGCGAGGGTTTGACCCAGGCCGCGATGGCGGCGCAGCTCGCGATCTCGCCGAGTTATCTCAATCTGATCGAACGCAACCAGCGCCCGCTGACCGCGCGAGTGATAGTCCAGGTGGTCGAACGGTTCGACTTCGACCCGCGCAGCCTGCGCGAGGCGGAGAGCGTCGGCGGGACCGACGGGCTCGCGCGGCGGCTCGCCGACCAGCGCTTCGGGGGGCTGTCGATCGACCGCGACGAGATCGCCGAAGTGCTCGCGATGGCGCCGCATTTCGCCACTGCGTTCGCCCAGCTCTACGATACCGCGGGCGAGGCTGCCGGAGGCGGCGCCGATCCGCTCGAAGCCTCGCGCCGCGAGATCGAGCGTTGGCGCAATCATTTCGCCGACCTCGACGCCGCCGCCGAGGAACTCGCCGACGAGCTGCGCCTGTCGCGCGCGGACCTGGGCGGTGCGTTGGCCGAGCGGCTGCGCGAGCGGCACCAGATCGCGCTGCGTGTGCTTCCGCGAGAGGTCATGCCGGACAATGTCCGGCGGCTCGATCTCCACGCGCGCCAGCTTCAGCTGTCCGAGATGCTCTCCCCCGCGGCGCGCAATTTCCAGATCGCGGCGCAGCTCGCGCAGCTCGAACAGCGCGATGCGATCCGCGCGCTCGCAGCCGGGGGTGAACTGACGGGCGAGGATGCGCGCAAGCTGTTCGAGCGGCACCTGCAGGGCTATTTCGCCGCGGCGCTGATCATGCCCTATGGCCGCTTCCTGCGCGCCTGCGACGCGACCGGTTACGACTTTCCCGTGCTCATGCGCCGCTTCGGGGTCAGTTTCGAGCAGCTCGCGCACCGTCTCACGACCCTGCAACGGGTCGGACAGCGCGGGCTGCCGTTCTTCATGGCGCGCGCCGACCGGGCGGGGCAATTGTCCAAGCGGTTCGCCGGCGCGAGCGGGGCGACCTTCCTCGAGAGCGGCGACAGTTGTCCGTTATGGCACCTGCACCGCGCCTTCGAGCGCGCGGGGGAGTGGTGCATTCACGAAATCGCGGTGGACGGCGCGGAGACGCACGATCACTGGCTCACCGTCGCGCGGATCACCGAAGGCGTCGGAGGCGAGGGGGAGCCCCAGTTCGCGGTGGCGCTGGGGATCGAGGCGCGCTTCGCCGCCGATCTTGCCGCCGCACGCGGGATGCCGTTGCGGCGAGAGCAGGCGCAGCCGATCGGTCCCGGATGCAGGGCGTGCCATATCGCCGGGTGCCGTCAGCGGGGGTTCCCGCCGCGAAACGCGCGCCTCGTGTTCGACAATCACCAGCGCGCCACCACCCCGTTCCGCTTCGGCGCGGAAGGATGACAGGGAACCAGCTCTCCAAGCCGCGAGTTTACATCGGATAAGTTTAGGGAGCATCACAATGACCGAAGAACGCATTACCGAAGTCGAGACGCCGGAAGGCAACACCCACACCCACACCACCGTCGTCCATCACGACGAGCCCCGCCGGGGCGGTGGCAGCGGATGGGTCATCGCATTGGTGCTGGTGCTGGCGGTGATCGCAGGGGTGTACTTCTTCACCCAGATGAGCGGCGCCGAAGCCGCCAAGGACACCGCGATCGCCGATGCCGCGACCGAAGTGGGCGACGCCGCGCAGCAGGCCGGCCAGGCGGTCGAGAATGCGGCGAACGAGGTCACCGACGGTAACTGAAGGTTCGTTTAACCCTCGCGTTGCGCGCAAACCGCGCATTCGAGACGCGGTGTAAAGTTTACCGACATTTCATTTCTGTCCCGTAGTCCGGTGATCCTCGCGAGGATTGCCGGACCGGAACAGAATGATCCGCCTCTTCAAGCATTATATCCCGCACGCTGTGCTGCTGCTGGGCCTCGTCGACCTGCTCCTGCTGGTCGCGGCGGGGGAGCTCGCGTGGTTGGCCCGCGCCTCGCAGGCGGGGATCGAGGTCGGGCCGCTCGCGGATCGCCGCGCGCCGCTGGCGGGCTTCGCGCTGACGGTGTGGCTCGCGATGATCTCGGTCGGCGTGTACGGCAGCGAGGCGCTTCGCTCGATGCGCTACGCCTGCGCGCGGCTGCTGGTTGCGATCAGCCTGGCGATCATCGCGCTCTCGCTGCTCGATTTCCTGATGCCGGGGCTGACGTTCTGGCGATCGACCCTGCTGTTCGCGATGGCGATTTCGGCGGTGCTGCTAATCGCCGATCGTTTGTTGGTCGGCGCCTTTCTCGGCACTGCCGCATTTCGCCGCCGGGTCATGGTGCTCGGCGCGGGGCCGCGCGCCGCGCGCTTGCACAAGCTTGCCGAACGGCCCGAAAGCGGGTTCGCGATCGTCTCGTACATTGCGATGACCGAAGGCGAGCAGGTGGTGGAGGAGGCGATCGCCCGCGCCGCGATTCACGATCTCGGCAGGTTCGTCGAAAACCTCGGCGTGAGCGAAGTGGTCCTCGCCCTCGAGGAACGGCGCAATGCGCTGCCGCTCAAGGATCTCTTGCGGATCAAGACCCATGGCGTGCACGTCAACGATTTCTCGAGCTTCCTCGAGCGCGAAACCGGCCGGGTCGATCTCGACACGCTCAATCCGAGCTGGCTGATCTTCTCCGACGGATTCTCGTCCGGGCGGATTGTTTCGAGCGCGTTCAAGCGGCTGTTCGACATCGCGGCGAGCGGCCTGTTGCTCGCGCTCACCTTGCCGGTGATCGTGCTGTTCGCGCTGTTGGTGAAGCTCGACAGCAAGGGGCCGGCGTTCTTCCGCCAGACCCGGGTGGGCCTCTATGGGCAGCATTTTCAGCTCATCAAGCTGCGCTCGATGCGGGTGGACGCCGAGAAGGACGGCGCGAAGTGGGCCGACAAGGACGATCCGCGGATCACCCGGATCGGCAAATTCATCCGCAAGGTGCGGATCGACGAGCTGCCGCAGGTATGGACCGTGCTCAAGGGCCAGATGAGCTTCGTCGGCCCCCGGCCCGAAGTGCCGGGCTTCGTGACCGATCTCGAGCAGGAACTGCCCTATTTCGCGGAGCGCCACATGGTGAAGCCGGGGATCACCGGCTGGGCGCAGATCAATTACCCCTATGGCGCTTCGATCGAGGATGCGCGGCACAAGCTCGAATACGACCTCTACTACGCCAAGAATTATACGCCTTTCCTCGATCTGCTGATCCTGTTGCAGACCCTGCGCGTGGTGCTCTGGCCGGAGGGCGCGCGGTGACCGGGCTGGGGATCGTGCCGGAGCCGTTGGGCTGGCAGCTCGCCGGTTTTTTCCTCTACCTCGCAGGAGCGGTCGCCTCGGCGATCGCGGCGGTGTGGCTGGCGCGCAAGCCGGACGCGGCGATGCCGCACCGCACGGCGATGCTGGTCGCGCTCGCGGCGACCGCGCTGTGGTGCGTGGCGACCGCGGCGCTCGGCCCGCAACACGTATTGGCGGGACTGATCGAGGTGGCGCGCAATCTCGCCTTGATCTGGATGGTCTATCGCCTCTTTGCGGCCGACGGGCGGCATCAAAGCATGGGGCCGGTCCGCCCCGTGGTCGCGGCGCTGGTGCTCGTCGAAGCGCTCCAGCTCGTCCTCGTGCTGGTGGCCGATCGCTACGCTCTGGCGCCGCAAGGGGCGTTGCGGGTGCTAGAGATCGGCGCGACGTTGCACATCATGAGCGCGGTCGGCGCGCTGGTGCTGGTGCACAACCTCTATGTCGGCGCAGCTCCGGCGACGCGGCAGGTCCTGCGCTGGCCGGCCGCCGCACTGACGGTGTTCTGGGGCTACGAGCTCAACCTGTTCACCGTCGCCTACTTCGGTGGCGGGTTGACCGAGCTTACCGTGCTCAGGGGGATGGTGGCGGGAGGCGTCGCGACCGCGCTGGTCTTCGGCGGGAGCGCGACTGCGCAAGGGCGGCGGCTGAGCCCGTCGCGCGCGGTCGCGTTTCGCACGCTCTCGCTCGCAGTGATCGGGGGGTATCTGCTGCTGATGGCGGCGCTCTCCTATTCGCTCAGTGCGTTCGGCGAGGGGGTTCAACGGCTGACGCAGGTCGGGTTCCTGTTCGCCGCCGCGGTCGTCGCGCTGCTGTGGCTGCCGTCGCGCAAGCTGCGCGCCTGGTGGCGGGTGACGCTGGTCAAGCACCTGTTCCAGCACCGTTACGACTATCGCGCCGAATGGCTGCGCTTCACGCGCACGATGGGGCATGGGGGTGCGCCGGGCGAAGCGCTGCCACAGCGCGCGATCCGGGCGCTGGCCGATGTCGCCGACAGCCCGTCGGGTCTGCTGCTCACGCCCGACGACGACGGCGCGCTGGTGCTCGCGGCGCGCTGGCGCTGGCCGGAGATCGCGGTGCCTGCGGTCGCCGTTCCGGCAGGGCGCGCGGAGGCGATCGAGCGCGACGAGCTGATCGTCGACATCGAACAGGCGTCGCGAACCGGAGAGGCCGCGCCGCTGCCCGCGTGGCTCGATCCCGCCCATGGCGTCTGGGCGCTGGTTCCGCTGCTGCATTTCGACAAGTTGCAGGGGGTGATCGTGCTCGCCCGGCCGGCGGTGCCGCGGCGGCTCGACTGGGAGGATTTCGACCTTTTGCGCGTGGTCGGGCGTCAGCTCGCCAGCTACCTGGCCGAGAAGGCCGGCCAGGAAGCGCTGATGGAAGCGCGCCAGTTCGACGAGTTCAGCCGCCGCATCGCCTTCGTGATGCACGACGTGAAGAACCTCGCCAGCCAGCTATCGCTGCTCGCGCGCAATGCCGAGCGTCATGCCGACAACCCCGATTTTCGTGCCGACATGCTCGTCACCTTGCGCAACAGCGCGGACAAGCTGAACGCGCTGCTTGCCCGCCTCGGCCGCTATGGTGCGGGCGGGGGCGCCAGGCGCGAACGGATCGATCTGCGCGAGATGGCGGGCCGCGTCCGAGCGCGTCTCGCCGCGGCCGACCGGATCGTGGCCAGCACGCCGGGCGAGGTGGCGGTGGTCGCGGATGCCGAAGCGCTCGAGCAGGCGCTGATCCATCTCGCGCAAAACGCCCTCGACGCAAGCGATCCTGAGCAGCCGATCCAGCTCGTCGTCGCCAGCGACGGTCTGCGCGGCAGGATCGAAGTGATCGACAGCGGCCACGGCATGTCGGCCGATTTCGTGCGCGAAGGTCTGTTCAAGCCGTTCGTCTCCTCGAAGCCCTCCGGGTTCGGGATCGGAGCGTTCGAGGCGCGCGAGCTCGTGCGTGCAATGGACGGCCGGATCGAGATCGAATCGCGCGAAGGGGCGGGCACGCGCTTCTCGATCAGCCTGCCGCTGTTCGCGGCGCAGGAACTCATCCGCAACAACATTGCCGCCATCGCCGATGGCCCGGAGGCCGCATGATGGCGCAGGATCGCCCCAAACTGCTGATCGTGGAGGACGACGAAGGCCTTCAGGCGCAGCTCAAGTGGGCTTACGAGGATTTCGACATCGTCCCCGCGCACGACCGGGAAAGCGCTCTGGCCGCCTTGCGCGCCGACGCGCCGGCAGTGGTCACGCTCGACCTTGGGCTGCCGCCCGATCCAGACGGGGTGAGCGAGGGCTTCGCGGTGCTCGACGCGATCATGGCGCTGAAGCCCGACACCAAGGTGATCGTCGCTTCGGGCCACGGTGCGCGCGAAAGCGCGCTCGAGGCGATCGCACGCGGCGCCTACGACTTCTATCGCAAGCCGGTGGATATCGACGCGCTTGGACTGATCGTCCGGCGCGCGCTCAATCTGCACCGGATCGAGGCCGAGAACCGGCGGCTCGCGCTGCGCTCGGCGGACGACAAGATGGTGCTGGGCTCGCTCCTCACCGCCGCGCCCGAGATGCTGAAGGTCGCGCGGACGATCGAGCGTGTGGCGAATACCAGCGTCTCGGTCGTGCTGCTGGGCGCGAGCGGCACGGGCAAGGAATTGCTTGCGCGCGGGGTGCACGACGCGAGCGATCGTGCGGGCGGCCAGTTCGTCGCGATCAACTGCGCGGCAATCCCCGAAACGCTGCTCGAAGCCGAGCTGTTCGGGCACGAGAAGGGCGCCTTCACCGGCGCGGTCAAGACCACCGAGGGCAAGATCGAGCAGGCGCACGGCGGCACGCTGTTCCTCGACGAGGTCGGCGACATTCCGCTGCCGCTCCAGGTCAAGCTGCTGCGCTTCCTGCA